>CAZOGS010000047.1:0-11326 GCA_964579375.1 uncultured Muribaculaceae bacterium | reverse complement strand
ATTTTTTGAACCAATCAAATACTGTTTTTATGGGTTTTAATATGGGTTCAAAAGCTGTTCCTATTCTTTGAAACAATGGAATTAATGGTGTAAAACCTTCTTTTAAACCTTGCCACAAACCTTTAAAAAATCCTGATATAGGTTTCCAATATTTGTAGATAACAAAAGCAACGGCACTAATTGCAAGAGCTATCCAACCAAGAGGATTTGTAAGTAAGGTAACTGAAAATGCTCTGAATGAAACAATTGCGGTTTTGATTAAACTTGGAATAGCAAGAAAACCCTTTTTGAACGCATTTAAACCGCTCATAAAATTTGAAGGGAAACTTTTTATTGATGTTACAATCCAATCTTTTAGTGCAATTGTTGATTTTAGAATATTGTTCGGCAATTGTGAAAAAGAAGTTTTTAAATTGTTGTTTATTCTTCTGATGTCAGCAACAAGACCTGATTTGAAAGAAAAATTTGTCATATCAAGTCCGAGAGGATTACCTAATTTAGATATTTTTCTTCCATAAGTCAGATTATGAGCGGTTGTATTTAATCCGATAAATTCAAGTAGTTTAACTGAAGATTTTGCTAAAACAGGAGTCAGGTCTTTTGCATATTTTAAAAATGTTCCGTAGCCTGATACTAATTTACCTATTAAAATACAAGCAGTACCGAGAGTAGTTAAAACAACTCCGACTCCGATTGTTCCTATAATTGTCCCAAATATTCCTTTTTGTAAAATAGGATGTTTATTAATAGTTGTTAGGAGTTTATTTAAAATTTCTATCGGTTTATGCAAATGTGGAAATATAAGTTCTTTCATATTAATTTTTAAGAGTTTAAATTGTTCTGTTGTAGTTTCTAACATATGATTAAAATCTTCATCCATAATGCCATCTGCACCAAGTGATGAGGCTTTAATTCTTCTGTATTCCTCCAAATTTTGCATCATAGGTTTTAAGAAATTCAAATCGGTTTTGTTTCTGAAAATTTCCGATACGGCAAAAACATCTCCACCTGTAAGTTTGTTAATCAAAACAACGATTTCTTCAATCGGGTCTTTTGATTGAGCTATTGTTTCGTTTAAGAATTTGGGTAAATCAAATCCGTATAATTCTTCAAAACGATTAACGGTCATAGGGGATGTCATTGCTTGTAAGAAACTTTCAAAGTTTGTTGCAGCTTCAGCAGCTGAACCTGCACCTTTCATTGCAACTTGAAGTGCAGCACCTAATTGAGCAACCGCAGGAACACCTTTCATTCCAAGCATTCCAGCTCCTGCTGTTAAACTCGGAAATGCAGCTGACATATCTTTCAATTCAAACCTGCCTTCTTTACCTGCTTGAGCAAGCATATCCATTGTTTTACCCAAATCATTAACACTAACTTTTAAGTTGTCGGTTACAGAAAAGGCTGTTTTAGATATATCTACAATTTCTGCTTGAGCGGCGGTTGCGGTTCTTCCGATTACGTTCATATAGTCAAGTGCGGCAGTCGGGTCAATACCTGAAGCAACAAGAACATTCAAACCCTCCGTTATTTCACTTCTGAATTGATTTGTATATCTTGAAATAGAACCCAATCTTGTATCCATATCCGCTAATTGTTTTGCGGATAATTGCCCGACGTTACCCAATTCTCTTAATTGGTGCTCTAATGCTAAGGCTTCAGGAATAGCTTGAGTAATACCAAGTTTATACGCTAACGCACCGCCTCCGACAGTAAGTCCTGCACCAAGTTTAGTCATATTCTGACCTAATTGTTCTAAAGTTTCCGATGTTCTCTTTATTTTATTCTGCAATTTATCAAATTCTGAATTGGATTTAGTAACGGCATCACGAATAACCCTTGACATTTTATCAAAGGCAACGAGGGTTAAAGATACTTTCATCATTGTATCGAGCATTCTTCTTCAATTCTTTCGTTGATATTATTCGTGTATTTAATAGCCTGTTTGCACCAATATGCAAGAGTTTGAATTGGCATTTCGCAGATTTCTGAATATTGCCACCCCGTTATTTTACAAAGGTGGATGACGGATTGACTGTCGGGGATTGGGTATTTTGATCCGTTGCTTGAATTTTCGCTCCCTGCAACTTCCCCGAAACTTCTGCTTGAAGAGCAATAACATCTTCTAAATCAAGTTCCAAGATATCTTCATATACAAGTTTTTGTCCGTCAATTTCAACAAGTTCGGCTATTAGTGCATAAGGGATTTCATCAGCGGTTTTTGCTTTCATTTGTGCTTGCAGTAAATCTCTGCCTTTGCCGTTTTCAATAGTTGCAGTTTTTCCTGATGGTAGGGTTAATGTTTTTGTCATAATTTCTCCTTCAAAAGTTTGTATTTTTTAATTTTTAAATTTTTTTGACTTCACACACGGTTAACATACTGTTCAAAAAGTGTTCAAAAACCTTTCTGTTGGATTTTAAAGTTGGGGTTGGTATAAATTATCATTTGAGCATTTTTCAATGGGCTTAAAATCGATTTTAGAAATTTTCAGTCATCTTTAATGTTTCATATCTTTTTCGAGTTTTAATTTTTGTGGGTTCTGATGGTGTTGAACAAGCAATAAGAGCAAGTGCTAATGCCCAAAACCTGTCAGCGTGTCCGTTTACTTCCGAAGTTTCAGCGTCAAATCTGATATTTCCTGCTTTGGTAAAAATTCTTCTGATTGAGTGTAAATCTTCTCTGATATCGTGGTCAGACGGGATAAATACGGATTTATCTTCAAAATTGGTTCTTAGGTTATATGCCATTTCTTCTTTTGATTTATTGGTAAACATAACTGTTTCGACTCTGTATTTACCAAAATCTTTTTGAGCGGTTTCGGCAAGTTGCATACCTAAGCCGGTTGAATCAATGCAACACCTTCTTAATTTCGGATGTTTCAAAATTCCTGATAAAACTTCATATTGAATATGGAACGGAGTTTTTTCCAAAACTTTAACTTTTCTTGTATATTTTGTGTTTTCAAATCGTTCCAAGCACCAAATAACGGTTAAATCTTTTCTTCTTCCGATATCAATTCCGACATACAAATCCCCTTTTATTTCATCAAGTGATTTTAAAATATCGGATACTTCACAAGTAGAAATTAAATCGTAGGGAAGAAAAGCACAGGCTTCATCTATTGCAATACAGCAATATTCCTGAAACCAAGTGTAATCATCAAAACAGTTTTTGCATTCTTCATCAAGCCAATCCTGACGTTCTTTTTCGGTTGTCGGTCTGCCGTAAATTTTATCAATTAAACCTTCGGCTACTGCAAGATGTATCGGGGTTTTGTGGTGTGACCACTTGAGTTTGCCTTTGTTAACCTGTTCCAAGAATTTGTAATACAAACAACTTTGACCGTTGTGAGTTGATAAAATCCTTAGAGGATAACCCCAAGTTATACAAGGTCTTGCGGCTTTCCAAAGTTCTTCGGGGTTATTGTGAAAAGCAAATTCATCAAGAACAACTTTTCCGCCTTTACTTCTGAATCCTTTAGGATTAGATGATAATGCGTGGATTTTTGTGCCGTTTGAGAATTGAATAACATAGGCTTTGATATCCTTTTCTTTATCCAAAACCTGTTCGCCTAAGTCTTTGGCTGCGATATTGAATAAAGTTGCCCATTGCTTGCAATAATCAATATATTCTCGAGCTGCCGATTCATCAGCTGATGAAAACCAAACAGCAGGAACTGTCTTTTTAACGCAATCCCTTACATCTTCATAACTTTGAACATACGTTGCTCCTATTCTTCGGGACTTTTCCCATATTTTTACTTTTGAATTGTCATTTAGCCACCGCATTTGATACGGCAGAAAAAAAGCTGATTTAATTTTATTCGTTGTAATCTTCTTCATTATGAGTGATTCCCAAAACTTCTTCTTCAATTTGTGCAATAAGTTCAGGAGTCAGCCCACGAGGTACAACCTTTTTCTCTTTTTTAGATATTACATCTTCGTAATCTTTGACTTTTGCAAACATAGGGATAACCTTGCAAAAAGCATACATTCTCCCGGGATCAACTTTTTCTCCGGCTTCCAAATCTTGTGTAATATCTTTCATCAGTTTTCGTGCAAATTCATAAAGTTCTTCATGAAAACATTGTTTTGAACGGGTATAATTTAATTTTTTGTGTTTCCAATCAAATTTTTCTATCCAACGACAAACAGTCTTTGTTGAAATATTTAATTTGGAAGCAACTTCTTCTACTGTATTAGCTGATATTACATACAAACGCTCAGCTTCATTGATAAGATATTCTTTGCTATTCAAATTCAGACTCCAAATTTTTAATTTTTTCAGCCAAAGTTTTTAATTCTTCAACAACATTTGATAATCTTTTTGTTGAAACACAAACTTTTTCCATATCAAGATTTTTTACATCTTCATAGGGATTTAAAAGTGAACGTATAAGAATAACCAAGCCTGACGCTTCCGTATCCAATGTACGGAAGCGTTTTTTGCTTTCTGCAAGCATTCCTTTTAATTGCAATTTTTCAGGATTCATCTAATGAACCTCCTTTTTCAAAATCGGACACCAAAGATTGTTGTCGATTTTGCTTTCAATTCGAGAAAGGATTGCAGCGTGATACTGATTTGTTTCAAGCAAATCTTTTAAAATATCAAAATTATTCTTGATAATTTGTTCAAAGGCTTTGACCTGCGATTGATGATAGATATACCAAATGGCAAAAATCAATGCAGGAAAACCAACATTTTCAATAAACGGTGATAATTCGGTTAAAAATTCCATAATAATCCTTTTCTTTGGAAAAACAGAGGCTGCGGCATAAACCGCAACCAAAATATATCTTAAGAGGGGGTATGTATATTCAAACTATAACTTTGTCCAATAATCACTTTCAAATGACATTGTCAAATTAAAAGTTATGACATTGTCATTTGAAACAGCCTCAAACCACCCGTTATAGTGAGAATACAGTTTGAAATTTCCCCGAAAGAAAAAATATAAGGAATGAAGATGAAATTTTACGAAGTTTTTAAAGCAGGTAAATATCCGCAAGGTAAATTTACAAAAAAAGAAATTGAGCAAATTGCAAAAAATTATGACCCAAAATTCTGTGAAGCCCCTATCACTATCGACCATCAACAATCAGGACCCGCTTACGGTTGGGTTGAAACGGTAAAAGCTGATGGCGATAAATTAAAAGTTGCTTTCAAAGATATCCCCGAATCTTTTGAAAAAGATGTTAATGACGGCAAATACAAAAAAGTTTCGGTTGAACTCTACAGAAATCTTGAAGGAAAAGGTGCTTACTTAAAAGCCGTTTCATTCTTAGGTGCTGCAACGCCTCAAGTTAAAGGTCTTGAACCTATTAAATTTATGGAATCAGAATCAGATATCTTTGAATTCGAGGGGGCAAATGAAATTAATGATGCTTCCGAACACTTCACAGAAGCTGATGTTGATGATTTAAAAAATCAAGTTGCAGAACTTGAAGAACAACTTGCAAAATTCAAAGAAAACAACAAAAAAATGGAAACAATTAAATCTTTGAAAGAAAAAATTTCTGCACTAAATGATGAAGTTGCAACTTTTAAAGAAAAAGCAAAAGACAAAGAATCAATCGAAAAAGAATTATCAGACATTAAAACAATGATAAAAAATCGTGAATTTGATGAATTTATCGATAAACAAATAACTAAAGGAACATTAGTTCCTGCAAACAAATCAACCGTACTGTCAGTTCTTCAGGAATTAGATAACGTACAAAAATTTGGGGAGGACTCGACAGTCATCTCTGACTTTAAATCTTTTATCGAGTCCCTACCGCCCCAAATTACATTCAATGAAACTGCAACTAAAGACAAACAATCCGCAAAAAATGATGTGGAAAAATTTGCCAATGCCGATGAAGATTCGCTTGAAATTTTCAAAGAAGCAAAAGCACTTTCAGAAAAAGAAAACATCTCGTTTAGAGATGCACTTTTGAAATTAGATATTTAAACCAAAAGGAGCCAACATTGGGAAGACTTGAAGAATTACGCATAAATGCGTATCTTTCGGAAGTCGCAAGAGGTTATCACAACAACGCTTTCGTTGCTCAACACCTGTTTCCGACAATTTATTCCGAAAAAGAAAAAATAGATATTTTTGAATTTAACAAAGAAGCGTTCCAAATCTACAACACGGAACGTGCAATCAGAGCTAATTCAAACGTTATCTCGCCAAAAGGTTTTAAAAAGCACACTGCAACCTTAACCGAACACGATTTATCATATCCGATTGATTATCGTGAAGAACAAGAAGCAGAAAAAGTCAAACTCCAACTTCACGCAACAAATGTTGTTACAGACGGGTTGCAGTTGAAGTTTGAAAAACAATGTGCGGATTTAGTTCAAAATTTAGACAATTATCCGACTGAAAACAAAATGGTTTTATCAGGAACAAATTGTTTCAACAATGATGATTCCGACCCACAAGCTATTGTTGATGAAGCTAAAGACAAAGTATCCGCTAAAATTGCAAATGACCCGAATACAATGATTATCGGGCAAGATGCTTGGAAATCTTTAAAACGACATCCTAAATTAAAAGAATGTATTTCGGATAATCAAAACAAGCTTGTTACCCTTAATTTGTTAAAAGAAATTTTTGAAATTGAAAATATTTTCATCGGAAAATCAATCTTTGCAAATGAAAAAGGTGAGTTTGAACGTATTTGGAAAGACAATGTTATTCTTGCATACGTTCCAAATCTTGGAGATACCAGAACCGAATATGACCCGTCTTTTGGATATAGGGTTCGAAAAAAAGATGCTCTAAATATTGATGAGTACCAAAAAGAAGGAAACAAAGTCAAATATATCCGAGCAACCGATATTTACGATCCGTTCCTTGTCGGAGCAGAAGCAGGTTTCCTTATCTCTAAGGTTAACGGTTAGGAGGATTAATGGCTAAATACAAAATCAAACATACTTCAATTATGCATAACGGCAAGCTTTATTCTGAAGGTTCTGCAATTGAACTTACGGAAAATCAAGCAAAACGTTTGGAGGATTTTTTAACCCTAATCCCTGAAACAAAACAATCCAAAACTCCTGCAACAAATAAGCAAGGTACAAAACAAAAAACAGAAACTTCCGTAAAAGAAGAAAAATCGGAAGGAGGCAACGATGAAAAATAAAGGGTATAAACCTCTATTGATTGAATCAATAAAAGCTTCCTCCGATATCGAACAACACAGATTTATCGGTTTTGACGGAAATTACTGCACCGCAGGAGCTAAAGCCTTAGGTGTATCAGATGTTTCAACAGAAAAAGACCAATTTGCACCCGTTGCAATTTATGGAATTTTACTCGTTGAAGCTGCCGGAACAATTTCAGCAGGCGACAGCATAAGTTCAAATGCTGACGGTAAAGCCGTTAAAACTACCGATTCTGCTATTATAAACGGCTACTCTTTAGACGACGCAACCGAAGGTCAGGAAATAAGGATATTGATATAATGGATTATTGCACGATTGAAGATATAGAAACACAAACCTCCTCCCCTACTCTTATCCAGCTTACTTCTGATGATGGGCAAGAAAGTATCAATCGTGCCGTCGCCCACGAGGCTATCCTTTACTCTTCTACGCTCATCGACGGGTATTTGAGAGGTCGTTATACACTGCCTCTCAATACTCATTTCCCTATCTTAAGAATCCTTGCAATAGATTTGAGTATTCATCGACTTTATTCTCGCAGAATGAGAAATGAAATGCCTGAAGTCATTGAAACCGCTTACAAAAACGCAATCTCAACCCTGAAAGATATTCAAAAAGGAATAATAACCCTGCAATCCGAAAATGATTTGTTTGAATCATCAGGATTTAATGCGTTGGAATATAAAACGAATAAAACGATTATAGATAAAATCTTTAATAAAGGTCGTATGCTTGAATATTAGAGCGATTGAAAACTCCATTATCGAAAAATTAAAAACTTCTTTCCCCGAAGTTTTGGTTCAAGGTTTTCCCGATAAACCCTCCGAATTTATTCTGCTCCACCCGACAGGAGCTTTGCTTGTTCACTATCAAGGAAGCAATTACACAAATTCCAACGCTCTTGGATTTATTTCCCAAGAAAATAAAAAAGAGTTTTCAATAACAATCGTTACAAGAAACCTCAGAGAAAATAAGGGTGCTTACGAATACCTTGATAGTGTTAAATCAATTCTAACAGGCTTTTCGCCTGACGGTTGTTCAAAATTAATGCCGACAAAAGATTTCTTTATCTCTGAAAACGCAGGAATTTGGCAATACGGAATTAATTTTTCCCTCACGACCCAAAATGTCCAAGACTTAGAAATTATTTGATTTTAATTTACCCTTTTACCCCTTACAGGAGATATATATGAGTGCATCATTTTTACATGGTGTTGAAACCATTGAAATAACAAAAGGTGCAAGAACAATTTCAACGGTAAAAACCGCCGTAGTCGGAATTGTCGGAACTGCACCGATAGAAGATGTTGAAGAAGACTGTAAAACAATCAACACACCAACCTTGATACTCAATGAAACAGAAGCCGTTAAATATTTCGGCAATCACAAATCAGGTTTTACAATTCCTCAAGCCCTGCAATCAATATTTGACCAAGGTGCAGGAATTGCAATAGTAATAAATGTCTATGACCCTGAAAAACATTCTTCCGTTGAAGATGTAAAAATTTCAGATATCAACGGCTCAATTGATGCCACAACAGGCAAACGTACAGGTATGAAAGCCTTTGAAGATTGTTACTCACTATTCGGATATTACCCTAAAACAATCATCGCACCTGTTTTTTGTGAAGAAACCGCCGTAGTTACCGAAATGAACACAATCTGCAACAAAATCCGAGCAATGGGAATCGTTGACGCTCCTGTCGGAGCTACCGTTCAAGATGTAATAACAGGCAGAGGCTCAGAAGGTACAATAAATTTCAATACCTCATCAGAACGCATAATCCTTTGTTATCCGCACTTAAAAGTATATGACTCGGAATCCGATTCAATAAAATTACAACCGTATTCTCAAAGATTAGCAGGAGTTATAGCCGCAAAAGATGTTGAAAAAGGTTATCACTGGTCGCCATCAAATACTGAAATTCAAGGAATAGTCGGAGTTGAAAGACAATTAACCTCAATGATTAATGACCCGACATCGGAAGTAAATGTTCTAAATGAAGCAGGAGTTGTTACGGTATTCAACTCCTACGGTTCAGGAATAAGGACTTGGGGTAACCGCTCTGCGGCATACCAAAGTTCAACTCAACCGACAAACTTTATCAACGTAAGAAGAACAGCAGACATTCTTCACGAATCAGTCGAATACTCAATGCTCCAATTTATGGATTATCCGATTGATAACGGTTTAATCGATTCAATCTGTGAAACAGTTAATCAATTTATCAGAACTTTAATCGGTCGTGGTGCATTAATAGACGGAAAATGTACTTTTAATTCCGATAAAAATCCCGCAACAGAAATTGCCAACGGTCATTTAACTTTTGATATCGAATTTATGCCTCCGACACCGGCTGAGCGCATAACTTTTGAATCTTTTATCAACATAGAATTGCTCAAATCATTAGGAGCTTCTTAATGTTTTGCACCGTAAATAACCACGGAAATTTAGAGGTTCACACCGACATTAACGATTTGTGTTTTAACTGCAAAAATCTCTACAAATGTCCTTTAGTGCAAGCCCTCAGTAATGAATACGTGTTCCTCCACTACTCCGACATTGAAATCAAAAACTGCGAAATGTTCAAAAGAATATAAGGAAAAGATATGTCCAAAATTGAAATAAATAAATTAACCAACGCAAATGTATATATGAACGGAATCAACCTTTTAGGGCGTGCCGAAGAAGTTCAGCTTCCTCAAATAAAACACAAAATGGCGGAACACAAAGCTCTTGGTATGGTAGGTTCAGCAGAATTTTTCGCAGGTATTGATAAATTAGAATGCAAAATTAAATGGAATGCACTCTACCCCTCAGTTATGGCTATCTGTTCAAATCCCTTTTTAGCAACAATGATTCAAGTGAGAGCCAACCTTGAAACATACAATGGAACGGGAAGAATTAAAGAAGTTCCCGCAACCGCTTTTTTAATCGGAACTTTTAAAGAATTTCCGTTAGGCAACATTAAACCGCACGAAAATGCAGAATATGAAACAACTATGTCCGTTACCTACGCTAAATTAATAGTCGATGCCGTTGAAATCTTTGAAATAGATGTCCTTGAAAATATCTACAAAGTCGGTGGAATCGATATGCTAAGTACTTTCAAGAAAAATACGGGAGCTTAAAAAATATATGGAAGAAAATATTTTAAAAAAAGTTTCCGCAAAAAATACCTTATCCGATGAAATTGCAACAAGAAAACGTGCTCTGAATTTTTGCTCATTGGCAAATATTCTTCCAGACCCTGATATAGTGCTTAAAAAACAGGGGAAAGATATAAAAATATACAGAGAACTTTTGTGCGACCCTCACGTTTTTGCCTGCACTCAATCTCGTAAAGCAGGTGTTTTATCTCTCGATTGGGAAATAAACAGAGGGCTTGATAAAGATGAAAAAGCCCAAACAATAGAAAAACTGCTTAAAAAACTTGATATTAATAAATTGATTTCTGATATTTTAGATGCTACTCAATTTGGCTTTCAACCGCTTGAAATAATGTGGAAGAAAGAAAAATCAGGATATATTTTACCTGAAAAAATTATTGCAAAACCTCCCGAATGGTTTTGTTTTGATGATGATAACAACCTAAAATTCAGAACAAAAGAAAATTACTACGGTGAAATTGTTCCCGAAAAGAAATTCTTGCTTGCTCAAAATAGTCCAAGCTACAACAACCCCTACGGCGAACGCACACTCTCTCGTGTCTTTTGGTCTGTTACTTTTAAAAAAGGCGGACTTAAATTTTGGGTTGTATTTACGGAAAAATACGGAATGCCTCATCTTATAGGTAAACACCCTCGTGGAGCTACTCAAGAAGAAACAAACACTTTAGCCGATATGCTTGAAGAAATGGTGCAAGATGCAATTGCCGTTATTCCCGATGATTCTTCTGTCGAAATCCAAGAAGCAAATAAATCTTCCTCCGCTGAAATTTATGAAAAATTAATTGATAAAATGAATGCGGAAATTTCAAAAGCAATTCTCGGACAAACCCTAACAACCGAAATCGGCTCAACAGGAAGCTATGCTGCTTCAAATACTCACATGCAAGTAAGACAAGATATTATTGATTCAGATAAAAAACTTGTTGAAAGTGTAGTAAATCAATTAATCCGCTGGATTTATGAAATAAATTATTCAAATACAGATGTTCCCATTTTTGA
>CAZOGS010000046.1:0-11485 GCA_964579375.1 uncultured Muribaculaceae bacterium | reverse complement strand
TAAGTTTTGTAACAAAATATCAAAAAAAACAATCAAAAAATTAAAGTTTTCATGCAGAAGTGCCGATAAGAATAGAGTAAGGTAAGAAATTAAGTAAGGACAAAGCAATGGGCTTAGCAGCATCACAAGCAAGATTTTTAGGTTTGACAGCAAGAAAGTCAAACACTGAATATGAAGGTCAACAAGTTAACCAACAAAGAACAGCTTTGGCTAATGAATCAGCAAGCCTTTACAGCCAACTTACTAATTTGTCTGTACCGACTCCTCCGGATATCAACCAATATTATTCAACTGAATATACATTCACAATTGACGGTACTCAATATACAATGAGCCAACTTCCGCAAATGACTGAAGACGGTTTATATTCTTTCGTTGCAACATACTCAGGTATGAATTCAAGATACGATAAAGTTCTTGATATGGAAGGTATTGATACATCAGCAATCGTTAACGGTACTGCCGGTAAAGTTGCTCTCGCAAATGTTTCAAAATTAGCTGCAGTCGTCGGTGACACAACTGAAACTCACGCATCAAGATTTACAAGCGGAACAGATGTTTACTACAATGTAGGCGGTGTTAACGGACAATATTACAAGTACGTATCAACTCCTACAATTGAAGAAAAAGATTTCCAAGGTGTTTCATTCACTTTCGATTCAACAGGTGCTTTCCAATCAATGCAACTTTCTAACTCAGGTGACAAAATTGCAATCTCTGCAAACAACGTTGCTGATGACGATGCATACGAACAAGCAATGAATGAATACAACAAAGAATACAACGATTATGAAAAAACAATGTCACAAATCAACGCTAAGACAGAAGTTATTCAACAACAAGATAAATCTTTGGAATTGAGATTGAACCAATTAGATACAGAACAAAACGCAATCTCTACCGAAATGGATGCAGTTCAAAAAGTTATCGACAAAAACGTTGAATCAACTTTCAAGACATTTGCATAATAAAAGTTTTAATTTTTATCTTACACACTTACATTTCTTACCAATTAACTGCCGGCAATCAAGTCGGTTTTTTTTTGCAAATTTTAATTTTATATTAAAAAATCCTCAATTATGGCAATTTGCCCAATCGAGAATTTCATCAGATTTTGATATTAAATTAGTGGCATAATTTTAAAATTATCACGCCCGCAAATATAAGAAAAACGCCGATAAATCTTGCAATATTTACTGCATCGTGAAAAAGAGTAATTCCGACGAAAAACGTTCCGAGCATGCCTATTCCTGTCCAAACGGCATAGGCTGTTCCTATCGGAATTTGTTTTTGAGCAAGGTACAAAAAATACCCGCTCAAAGCCATTGCGACAATGGCAAACAAAAGCCAAAGAACCTTCGCATCCGTAACGGAAGCCATTTTCATACCTAACGGCCATCCCATTTCAAAAAGTGCAGCAATTACGAGGTAAATCCAACTCATTTTATTCCTTTTCAAGCCAAATTGTTTTGTCTTTACCGTCTTTGAAGATAATTCCGATTTCATCAAAAGTATTTCTGATTTTGTCGGCTAAATCCCAATTTTTTTCTGCTCTTGCATTTGCTCTGATTTCAATAATTTTATCAATCAAAGCATATCCGCCAAGCGATTTATCTTCCACAAAATCGAGTTTATCCGCAATAGAAAGAAGTCTGTTGTTGAGTTCGTCTTCACTCATTTGAGATTTTTTGCAAGTAAATCCCAAAACGCCCATCAACATTTTCAACGTTCCGACATATTTTCCTGCCAAAGCTTTGTCGTTGCTTGCCTTAGCTGAATTTGACTTAGTTGCAAGGTCAAACAAGACCGAAAGTGCAACGGAAGTGTTCAAATCGTTGTCCATTGCCGATTTAAATTTTTCAATTTCTTCGGAATTTTCATCAGCAACAATATTTTCTTTGCCGGCAAAGGAAGAAACCTCATCAAGTGCGGTTTGCAACCGTTTAAAGCCTGTTTTTGCACTCAAAAGTGCTTCATCGTTAAATTCAACGGGCATACGATAGTGATTTGTTAAAATAAAAAATCTGATTGTATCAGCATCATAATTTTCTAAAAGAGCATTAATGGTGACAAAATTTTTAAGAGATTTTGACATTTTTTCTTTGTTAATAGTAACAAATCCGTTATGAAGCCAATATTTAACAAAATCCTTTCCGCTTGCGGCTTCCGATTGAGCAATTTCATTTTCGTGATGAGGGAAAATCAAATCCGCACCGCCTGCATGAATGTCAATTTGTTCACCCAAAAATTTCTTTGACATTGCTGAGCATTCAATGTGCCAACCCGGACGACCCAATCCCCACGGTGATTTATAACCGTCTTTTTCATCTTTTTTCCACAAGGCAAAATCGAGAGCATCTTCTTTTTTGCTTGAAGTTTCGACTCTTGCACCTGCTTCAAGGTCATCAATCGGCTGTTTGCTGAGTTTTCCGTAGCCTGCAAATTTTTTGACTCTAAAATACACATCTCCGTCTGCTTCGTATGCATAACCTTTTGAAATCAAAAGTTTCACGAGAGCAATCATTTCTCCGATAGTTTTTGTTGCTCTCGGCTCAAAATCAGGCGGCAAGTTATTTAAAGCCTTCATAGCATCTGCAAAAATTTGATAATATTTTGTAGAAATTGCCTCTGCCGTTGAATTTTCATTGTGAGCTTTCGCTAAAATTTTATCATCTACATCAGTTACATTTCTGCAATATTTTACGTCATAACCGGAAAATTTCAGATATCTGTATAAAATATCCCAAGTTATGTAACATCTTGCGTGACCGAGGTGCGGATAATCATATACCGTCGGGCCGCAAACGTACATTGTTACGGAGTTTCCGTTTAACGGTTTAAATTCTTCAGTCGTATTTGATAATGTATTTTGTAATTTAAGCATTCTAACCTCACAATTCGAGATTATTATAACACAAACCTTTTTAAATTTTTCTCACGACAGAATTAGCTTAATTTTTACTGTCATATTTTCCTTGAGAAAGAAAATATAATTGAAAAAGAATATCAAAACAGCCTTTCAGAGATATTTTTGTCGGTATTTTCCCTGTTTTCGGATAACTTCTTTCCGTCGGAATTTCAGTTACTTTATAATTATTTTTTGCTGCAAAAACTGACATATACCAAAGAAATTCGTACGATACAAAGCAATCACGTAAAATATCGGCATCCTTTAATAATTTGACAGAATAAGCTCTAAAAGCGGAAGCTATTTCCGTATATTTAGAATGAGAGAGAATATTTATTGTGGGAATAAGTATTAACTTCATCGCCAAAAGTCTTATAAACGGAGTATTTTCGTGTTTTCCTCCTCTCATAAATCTTGAACCTTGAACAAAATCATAGCCATCTTCTAATTTTTGAACAAAGTCAAAAACGGATTGCATACTATCTTTATTATTCCCGTCAACTGTTATTATTCCTTCATAATTTTGCTCAAAAATTTCGTTTATCCCCGCTCTGAAAGCACTTCCTTGTTTTCCTTCGAAAACATTGATTTTCGCCCGTACCGAACATTCTTGTAACATATTATTTTCTAAAGAATTATCAGTTGAATCAGAATCCAAAATAAAAACATCTGCCACTTTATCAACTGCTAAATCTTTAATTTTTCTCAATTGTTTTTGTATTCTTTCACCTTCGTTTAAGGTTGGAATTAAAAGAGCGTATTTGTTTTGTTTTTCAAAAAAATAATCTGTCGTATATTTGGGGAGTTGTTTTTGCATAATAAATTTCTTTCTTTATTTATTTTATTTAGGATGATTGAAATTGTAAAGTTTTAAGTGAAATATGGACGAAAATATGCTAAAATAAAGAAAATTGTGAGGAATCAATGTCAAAAACTGCATTAATTACCGGTGTTACGGGACAAGACGGAAGTTATCTTGCGGAGTTACTGCTTGAAAAAGGATATATGGTTCACGGATTGAAGCGGAAATCCTCAAGTTTCAATACAGAAAGAATTAATCACCTTTATCAAGACACGCATAACAAAAGTTCTAAATTCAAATTGCACTACGCTGATTTATCAGATACTACGACGTTACTTCGTTTAATTCGGAAAATTAAGCCTGACGAAATATACAATTTAGCGGCACAAAGCCACGTACGACATTCGTTCGATATGCCGGAATACACCGCTGACATTGACGCTTTGGGCAATTTAAGAATTTTAGAAGCAATACGATTGCTCGACATGTGCAAAGATATAAAGTTTTATCAAGCATCGACATCAGAACTTTTCGGAAACACGGATACCCTTGTACAAAATGAAGAAACGCCCTTTAAGCCCTGTTCGCCCTACGCTTGTGCAAAACTTTTCGCATATTGGAATACGGTTAATTATCGCAATGCGTACGGAATTTTTGCGGTTAACGGAATTTTGTTTAATCACGAAAGCCCACGAAGAGGAGCAACTTTTGTCACAAAAAAAATAACATCCGCAGCGGCAAGAATTAAATACGGTCTTGATGAAAAGCTTTACATCGGGAACCTCGACAGCAAACGTGATTGGGGGCACGCAAAAGATTATGTCGAAGCAATGTGGTTAATGTTACAAAACGAAAAACCGAAAGATTATGTCATTTCCACAGGAAAAACTATGTCTATTCGGGAATTTTGTATGATTGCTTTCAAAAAAGCAGGAATTGAACTTGAGTTTGTCGGTTCGGGGATTGAGGAAAAAGGAATTGATAAACTATCGGGAAAAGTAATTATCGAAGTCGACCCTGCTTATTTTCGACCGACTGAAGTTAAGTATCTGTGTGGAGATTCATCTTTAGCGAAAAAAGACTTGGGATGGTATCCGAAGTATGACGTTAATTCTCTGATTGACGAAATGATTGAATACGACTTAAATCAAGCGAAAAAAGAAAAATTTTTGGCTGATGGCGGATATAAATTTGTAACGGGACGAGAGGAGTAACCGTGCCAAACAGTAAAATATATATCGCAGGACATCACGGAATGGTTGGCTCGGCGATTTTGAAGAAATTTCAAAATGCGGGTTATTCAAATCTGATTTACAAAACTTCGAAAGAATTAGATTTGAGAAACCAAAAAGAAGTTGAAAATTTCTTTGAAAAAGAACGTCCTGAATATGTTGTCAATGCGGCGGCAAAAGTCGGAGGAATTATTGCAAATTGCACTTTCCCCGCTGAATTTATTTATAACAATTTAATGATTTCTACAAATTTAATTCATTTTTCGTATGTTTTCGGAGTAAAAAAACTCATAAATCTCGGTTCAAGTTGTATTTACCCGAAAGAATCCCCAATCCCGATTAAAGAGGACTATTTACTTTCTTCGGAATTTGAAAAGACAAACGAAGCTTATGCTCTTGCCAAAGTCACGGCACTAAAGCTTTGCGAATTTTATAATAAGCAATACGGTACAAATTTTATAACCCTTATGCCCCCGAATTTGTACGGAGAAAATGATAATTTTAATATGCAAACGGGACACGTTTTGCCAATGTTAATGAGGCGTTTTCATTTGGCAAAAATGTTCGACAACGGCGATGTCGTCGGTATTATGAACGACTTATCGAAAAATCCTATCGGTTGGGATTTAGATGAAAAGATTAATAAAATTCCCATTGAAACAATTTTAGAAAAACTCGGTATTGAAAAAGGAAAAGTAACCGTTTGGGGTGACGGTTCGGTTTATCGGGAATTTTTGTCGAGCAAAGATGTCGCAGATGCTTGCTTACATTTTCTCGAAAAAGTTTCTTTCGAAGAGGCAAGTAGCTTTGTTAACATTTCTGCAGGTAAAGACATTTTAATGAGAGAAATTATCGAACTTGTTAAGGAAACGGTAGGATACAAAGGAAAAATTGAATACGATAATTCAAAACCGAACGGAGTTTACCGAAAATTATTGGATGGAACAAAACAAAAAATGTTGGGTTGGGAGCCGAAAATCTCATTACGACAAGGAATTGAAGATTTTTACGGATATTACCTTGAAAATTTTTCGTAAAATCGACAGAATAAATAATATATGAAATATTCAAAAACAATTTCGAGTCGGTTTAATATTTTCAACGATACAATCTCAAATCTTGTCATTACTTATTAAACGGAGATTTGTTTTTCTTGAAAATATGTTTTAATTCATAAACAAAATCATTTATCGAAGTTTTGACCACATAAGGAATGTATTTATACAACAAGATATCAGAACGGATTAAAGAATAGGGCGTGCCGTCATATTCAAAATCATTTGAATCTTGATTTAATTTTATATGGTAACTGTCGACAAGATTTCTGTTAACGTACGTCAAAGACATTCCCATTCCGAAATAATGTTTTGTATTTGGAACTTGAAATTTCAACCCATGCCCGTGGTGAGTGTTTCTTGATACGAGGATAAAATTTTTCTCAATATCTGAGAGAATTTTTTCAACCAAAACGGTTGTTTTCCCGTCATCACAATGGACAACGATATTCATCCCCGTAATATAATCGGAATTTGCCAAAACATCATCTAAAATGTGAGGAATACTTTCCGCACCAGTGTCGAAACGAATGTAAATCGGTTTTTTTTCTAAATTTAATTGTTTCAATTTTTCGGGGAAAGTGTGTACTTTTTTTGTTGATGTTTGCCAAGGCAAAACGCATGTATCCGTGCCTAAACACTCAGGCTCAAAATGACAGAGAGGACTCATCTTTTTTTTCGGTGATTTACTTATCCCGCAATCAAAAGCATAAGACGGTTTGTTATATTTTTCGGAAAAAGTATTTTCAAATTCAATATCCTGCCATATTCCGTAGCCGATAACGGCGTCAGACTTTTCTAACGCATAATAAGGCACAAAGTAATGTGATGATGCATCAAGCCCTAATCTTACAAATTTTAGCGGTTTATGGTCAACAAAAGCTTTATACACAATAAAATGAGGAATGAGTTTCAAAAAGGGGAAATAAACTTTATCATCCAATTTTTCCAATGTTCGGAACTCTATTTCTGCGTTCTTTTTGTTGTCCTCATAAAAATAAAATCCAATCAGACTCGAAAGAATAATTAATAAAAGAACTATTAAAAATATATACTTTTTAAAATTATTTGGCATCACTCAATTATCTTAATTTCTTTATTAGATTATACAAAATTATTCTTCACGGTAAATAACTTCTTCATCCGTCGTAAAATCCAAATGTCCGTAGCTAACATATTCATCCACGGCATCTTTATTTTTTTTCGCATAATCAAATAAATCTTGCTTATTTTTTTTCAAAACATCTTCAATATTGTCTTTTGTGACGTATACACCAAAGGCTTCATCGCCGAGGATTAATTTTTTCATTATTAAATCCCCCAAGGCTACATCCGCATGCATTGCGTTACTCCAGTAGGGATTTTGAGGAGATATCGGTTGATTTGTATATTTACAAACGTACAAAAAGTCATAAAATGGCGTAACTTTTGCAAATTCTCTCTTAAAACGCTCCAACTCACCATATACACCTTGATAATATATATCATATATTGCGTTTGAGTGAAGAGGACTTGCATAAAAAATCACTTCTTTATGATTTTTTTCGCATAACTCTTTAATTTTTCTCAAATCATCATACAAAAAGTCACATAATTTTACTTCGCACCAATCCGTATATCTGACACGAGGGAACCTTGAATAATTAGTAACTTCTTTGTATCTGTAATTTTTTATGATTTTAAATTTTGAAAAGAACGGATTTTTCTTTAAGTAAAAGAGAAACTCGGGAATAAGCATTTCCTTTGTTGTCAAATAAATTGCATCCAACGAAAATTTTAATGTTTCTTGTGATAACAACAGAAAATACAATTCACTTGAATTTAGCCTGTCACTTTTATATTTCGGCAACATATTTGTTTCATCATTAACCATTTCATAGAAGTCAATGGCAACAAATATTTTTTTTACCTCCGGATGAAGTTTTATAAAATGTTCTATCAATTCATATTGTTCAATCGGAGTTATTGCCCTTATGGAAAGCTTATATGCCTCTTCTTCAGGAAAAATTTCCTTAAAATTTTCTTCGGAAATACTCAACAAAAGATTAGAAGCTCCGCAAAATAAATAATCATATTTGTTATTCTTATGAAGCTTCATTCTCGGATAAACCAATTTTCTGTCGCTAATCATTTCCGAAGAATAATGAATGTCTAACCTATGGTCAAAAACCATATAAGGATTAATCACATAATTAATCGCTATTACAGATAAAATTAATGTACAAAAAATCAAAAAGAATATTATTATTTGCGTTTTTTTTGACATTAAATTAGAATGTTTTGCTATCTTATCCGCAATTTTTTTAAACATTTTCAACATATTTCCGATTTTTAATTAAAAACTAAGCGATAACAAATATTTATTCATATTCATTTTATCACACATTATTCTTTTTCAAAACTTTTCTTTTTGTAATTTCTATTTGTCTGTCAAAAAACTTCAAAAAATCCCCCTGCTCTCGAGGTCAAAGCTTTAAAAAAAATTATTCATCATGATAGATTACATCTATTTGGGTTGTAAAATCCAAATGGTCATAACTTGTATATTCTTGCAAAGCTTTTTTATTTTCTTTTGCGTATTTTAAAAGAGCCTGCCTGTTAGACTTCAAGACAGTTTCGACATTATCTTCGGTAACCCAAACGCCGTATTTTCCCTCTTTGGTAACCATTTTTTCAATCATCAAATCACCCAACGTCTCATCGGGATGCATGGCATTCATCCAATACGGATTTTGCGGAGATATCGGCTGAGTTGCCTTTTCATTCACATATAAAAAATCGTAAAAAGGAGCAATTTTGACCAATTCTCTCTTCACATGTTCAATTTGTTCATACGCACCTTGATAATATATGTCATATATTGCATTTGCGTGCAATGGCGTTAAACAAAATATAACTTCCATGTTATTTTGTTCACACAAATCTTTTATCCTTTTTTGGTCAACAAACAAATCATCGTTTACTTTTCTTTCATTCCAATCTGTATATCTTACTCTCGGAAACCTTAAATGATCTGTAACTTCCTTGTATCTATAGTTTCTGAAAACTTTAAATTTTGAAAAGAACGGATTTCTTTTTAATGAAAAAAGAATCTGAGGTATAAGAATTTCTTTCGTTGTATAGTAAACAGATTCAAGAGAAAATTTTAATGTATTTGCAGAGAACAACAAAAAGCACCATTCACCGGCATTTAACTTACTTCCGGTATATTTTGGCAATTCGTTTTCGTTTGTTTTGGTCATTTCGTCAAATTCCACACCGACTATAACGGTTTTAACCTCCGGATTTTCAGAAATAAAATTTTTCACCATATCGTATTTTTCAGATACGGTTGCAGCTTTTACGCCAATCTTATAGAGCGATTTATCAGGAAATAATCTTGCAAAACTGTCTTCGGAAATACTTAACAAAACGGATGAAGAGCCGCAAAACAAATAATCATAATCATTACCAATTCGCATTTTCATTTTTGGGTATACAATCTGTCTGTCACAAGATTTATCGTATGTCATACAAACATTTAAACGATGATTAAAAACCTCATACGGATTGAAAGCAAAATTTAATATCGCAATCATTGCCATTAATACAACAAATACCGACAAAAATATTATATTTATCCTTGATTTTGGTGTTAAAACAAATTTTTTCATATCCGTATACGAAGTTCAACTGTAGCAAAAGCTAACTCTACTTTAACACATATTGTATATTTCGCCAATAAACATTTTTAACGAAAATAATCACCGAAAAAACTCTGTTAGTCCTGTTGCAAAATTACAACTACGTCTTTTTCCTGTAATATTGTTTTTCCTCTCGGAATGAGAGTTTTTCCGTTTCTTGTAATCATTGCGATTAAACTGTGTTCGGGCAAATTCAATTCACAAATTTGCTTGCCCGCCCAATCGTGATTTTTAGTAATAGTATGTTCTTCGAGAACACCTTTAGAAGAGTTATAAACAGGTGCATTAAGAACCAAATAATCACCGCTTAAAAGTTCCGTATTGCCTTTTGGAATAATTTCCTCCCCTTTTCTTTTGACAAAAACAGCCAATGTGTCTTGAGGCAAAGCAATTTCACGAATTTTTTTATTTTTCCAAATATGCCCTTCTCCAATGTATATTTGAACTAAAGAAACAACGGACTCTTCTTGATAATCGGTAAAAGTCTTTCTAACATCGGCATTTTCGTCAATCATATCTGTAAATTTTGCCGCCAAAGGAAGCAGCGAGCCTTGAAAAGCAACTGAAAGCAGAGAAATTAAAAATACAATGTGGAACAAATCGTATTTTTCGGGAGTGTCTACAGTCGCAACAACCATTACGGCAAATACAATCGATGCCGCCCCCCTCAAACCTGCCCAAGATACAAGCAGACATTGATTTATACTTGCTTTAAACGGAACAAGCAAAGCAAAAACCGCAACAGGTCTTGCAACAAAAGTCAAAAATAAAGCTATCAAACTTGCGGGTACAAAAATTTCCGGCATTTTGTGCGGAAAAGCTGTCAAACCAAGCAAGAAGAATATAAGGATTTGAGCCATAAATGTAATTCCGTCAAAGAAATTAACAAGAATTTTCGTATTTTTAATTCGGGCATTACCCAAAATTATCCCCGCAATATAAACACTCAAAAGTCCGTTTCCTCCCAATACATCGGGAAGAGAAAAAGCTAAAACGGCAAGTGCAGCAATGAATATAGAACGACTGCTGTCAGAATTAACTAATTTCGTTCTTTTTAAAATTCTAACCCCGACAACGGCAATTACAATACCTGCCAAAATTCCAATAACAACTTGTTTAACAAACATTATCGGAAAAGATGCGAAGGATTGTCCCGAATAAATAGCTATCCCAATTATGGTCAGCATATATGAAAACGGGTCGTTACTACCGCTTTCGAGTTCTAATAACGGAGCAGTGTGATTTTTTAAGTTTAAACTCTTCGAACGTAAAATTGCAAACACCGATGCCGCATCCGTCGAGCTTATAACAGCACCAATCAAAAAGCTTTCTGCAAAATTCATTTTTAAACAGTAATAGCAAAAAGCACAGGTTAATAACGCAGTAAGAACAACACCCAACGTCGAAAGTACCGTAGCTTGTTTGACAACAGGCTTTGCCGTAAGCCATTTAGTACAAAATCCGCCGTAAAATATGATAACAATCAACGCAATAGTACTTATCTGCTGTAAAATTTGATAATTGTCAAAAGGAATTTTAAAAAGTCCGTCAGAACCGAACAACATTCCTAACCCCATAAACAAAAGCAATGCAGGCATTCCGGACTTTCCCGAAAATGAATTTGCGAAAACACAAGAAAACATTATAAGTGCGAAAATTATTAAAAACTCAGACATTTGCCCTCCTGTATTAAAGGATATCAAATCTTTTTTTGCAGGGCAAAATTTCGTTACAAAACGAAACCCTTCAAACAAAAAACGAGGTCGAAACATCTTCCTCGTTTTTGTCTAATTATCAATAAATTT
>CAZOGS010000045.1:0-11704 GCA_964579375.1 uncultured Muribaculaceae bacterium | reverse complement strand
CTTTTATATAATTTTCATAATTATAACTTGCCGTAATGATTGAAACTTTGCTCATGTCGAACCTTTTATATCGTTGTTAATTCAATGTATTATATTATAAAAATTGTACGGTACCAATAGACAGTTGGGTATTTATGTATTCAAATGAGGAAATACTTTTCTTCTGTTTCGGGTATTATCGTGTTATTATCTTTAATGGTTGAAAATACGGAATAATTTATGAAAAAAATTTTAGTTTTAAATACAATTTTTATTATTATTTTGATTTTATTTGCAGAATTGACATTTTACATTTTGTATAGAAAGGTTGTTAATTATCCGATTTCGTATGTCCAAACGTCATTAAAAGATTATTTGTATGAATATCCTCCCTCTCGATATAAAAAATATGAAAATGTTAATTCCTCAAAAAAACCGATTTTGTATTTAGGTTGTTCATATACTTACGGAGAGGCTATAAATGATGATGACACTACGCCTAAAAAGATTGAGAAAATTACGGGACGATATGGTTATAATATGGGAATGTCCGGAAAATGTGCCGTTCAATCTTTAATGCAACTGCTTCTTGAAAATGAATATCATCTCATTAATAAAAAACCAGAATTTATAATATATACATTTATGTTTCATCATATTGACAGACTTTTTGATGCTGAAAGTTATGATTTTTACCGAAAAAGAAATTACATACCTTTTCAGAAATATAATATTCTATACAAATCTTATTTGTATAAGCATTTTAAGGATGTTGAACTCTCAAAATATTTGTTTAACGGTGGCCAATATGATGTTCTTCTTAATTTGTATTATACAGTCTTGAAGGACATAAAAGCAGAAGGTGAGAAACTTTTTCCCGACAGTAAATTTGTTATTCTGATTTATTCAGATGTAAATCACGATTTGTGCAAAAATTACTACGGAAAAGACAATGAAAACGAAAACAGATTAAAAGAAATGTTTGAAATTATGGAGTCAAAAGATTTCAAATGTAACCTTGAAAAATTGGGATATACAGTTATAACAACAGAAGAGTTAATCGGTCGAAAAATGGATAGAGAAGATGACAGAAATTCTAAAACTATTGACCCAAATTATCCGCATCCTTCAGCTAAAGCTTGGGACGAGGTCGTTCCTCAATTATGTAAAAGATTAAAGTTATAACTATTTTGTTTGTGTTATTATATTCAAATATGCTTAATCTTTTGTGGGCATGAGGAGTTATTCAAATATTACAAGGCAGAATAAAATGCTTAAATTCAAACAAATATTTTCAAACAAACATTTTCTTTCCTCTTGTAATGTTGTGATTTTCCTGTTTATTTCAGCGTTTATATACTTAAAAACGGATGAATTAATTCATTCTTCAGTTATATTTTCAGAAGATTTTTATATGCCGTACAATGTATTAGCAAATATATCTAAAGATGGAATTTTACAAATCTTTTTATCAAATGATCATAATTGGTTCGTTTTTTCGATGATAGATGTTTTAACGGCAAGGTATTTGCCGATGATTTTCAAAATGCATCCGCAACTATTTGCCGAAAATATATTATCAATCTTTATTTTTACAATTTTTCTTTTGTTTTGTGCTGTATTTTCCGAAAATTTAACAAAATTTTTCAAAAATAAATTATATTTTTCTGTAGGAATGTTGTTAGTCTTTCCTGCCGTTATCTATTGTTTTGATAGGTCAATTTTCTTATGGGCTTTTTACAATATAATGTGGATTTACGGTTACCTTTTTCTGCCTATGTTTGCCTTTTTATTGATGCAGGAGTTTGAGCTTTTTTATATTTTTGGAGAAAATATAGATAAAAAAAAGAATATAATTTATTGTCTTATTATATTGACCGCAATTTCTAATGATTTTTTCAGAATAGTTTTTATTATTGCTCTGTTTATCGGATATTTACTTCATAATTTTCTCTTGAAAAATATCAATCATAAAAAGTTTTGGGTAAAATATTCAATATTTACAATTTTAAACTCTTTGCTGTTTTTTTCTCCTCAATATTTAGAAATAACTCAGGATAGAGTTAAACTTGATTATTTCAAAAATGTTGATTACTTTATTCATTATTTATTTGATTTTTTAATCGGATTTAATGACAAATTTATATTCCGGAATATTTATATATTATTAGTTTTATTTATTTTTTGGATAATAATTGAATTATCTGTAAATGATAAATATAAGAAAATCAGATTTTATATTTATTCTTTTTCATCTTTAATTGGTGTGTTTGCTTTCATTGGGTTGATGTTTTTTGTAAATGATTATAACGATATTAACATTCTTGATCATTCGGGAATAAGATTTTTATTCTTATGCATAGTACTGTTTTTGATATGTTCTTCAATTAGTTTTATCCTAAAATGTTCAGACAATAATAAAGTAAAAAATACTGTTAAAATTAGTATGCTTTTGACATTGCTTCTTTTCTTTCATAAGGATATTTTCTTTTTTAATTGGGTTACAGAACACTCAAATCAGCATCGGAAAGATTGCTATATTTTGGAAAAGGTATACCTGTTAAACAGATATAAAAACGACACAATATATATGTATAACAGAGATGTCAACCCCGATTTTATCGGTGCTGAAGTATATCTTACCTATTTATATGGTCCTAATAAATATGATATGTCAAACGATGAGCACCTAATAAGAATTCAAGAAGTTTGTTCTGCAGATGATGAATGGGATACCTGCCGAAAAAATATGATTAAAAAAGCGGAAGAATTGGGGTATACAATTACCGAAGAAGAAATAAAAGAACATAATTTTTCAAAATTATACAAAGAAAGATAATAATTGAGAATTCAATAAGAAAGCTGTTAGGGCAATTTTGCCGTATGCAAGTTACCAAATTCCTTCTTCAAAGATATTGTTTGATACGCTGAAAAATTTGGCATCAGAAAATATACATCTTTCTTTCGTATAGTTTTTGTAGTCGGCTTTAATATCATCATAGTGCAAAACTTTGACGTTTTGTTTGTCTGTTTGGGTAAATATATTTTTCCCCGTAAACGGATTTATGGGATTTGTTACCAACCCTGTCAGTACAATTGAGGGAGCATCGGCATTTGTCATAAATTGCATATCTGTTTTATACTTTCCCGACTTATTAAAATCTTTTACAAACAATAAGGGATTGTACGCGGTTGCTTGTGACGGCAGTGTCGTATAATCTTGTCCCCAATGTCCGTGGTCAGATACAATTATAATCCTCGTGTTGTCGTAAACTCCGTTTTCTTTAAGATATTTCATATAAGAACCAAGAATATTAAATACCTGTTGTTCTAACGAAAAATGTTCGTTATTATACGGTTTATCATATAAATTTATGTGAATACATTTGCTGTTGAACACAGTAAAAGTATTTTTGTTTTCATTTGTTAGTGCGGTATATTTTGGCAAAGAATATAATTTTAAAAATTCTTTTTCAACATAATCATCCCAGATAATGTTTTTTTTGACGAAGTCATTTGTTTGGTATGAACCGTCACCGTATATGTTTTTCTTGAAAATTGTCGGGGTCGCAACAAAAAGTCCGAAATAGAAAAAATTTCTTTTTAAAATTTTTGATGTGTCTTTCTTTTCTGTTTCAATTTTAAAAGGTAAAATTGTTGATTTTCCGGTATTTAAATTCCCCACATTTTTAATTTTGTATTTATCAAACAATACATCCGTTGAAAAATCTTCATTGTTGTTTTCAAAAGGACATATTGGCTTGATTGGAGAGTTTATGACCGTCGCCTCAAATCCATTTTCTTTGAAAATCAAAGGCAAAACTAAAAGTGATTCTTTGTATTTTTCAATAATTGTCTTATTTCGAACTTTATCCATATTTTCGGGGGTGTACTCATAACCCGCAATCATCGAAGGATACGCTAAAATCGTATGTGCAAAATATGAAACGCAATTCGGATAATATACAAATCCCGAAAAATCATCCTTTAATTCTGCTGAATTGTCCAAAATAACAGGCAAATATGCACTGATTGCCCTGTCTATAAATATATACAAAACATTCTTGCCTGTTTTTGAAAGCTCAAAAATCGGTTTTATATTATTTTCAAAATTTCCGCTGAATTGCATAATTTCCCGTGCTAAATTGCCTGATTTCTCTTTTTCATAATTTTTGTTTATCTTTAATACATTTACCGTTGTAACAAAAATTGCCGCAAGAAGAATAATCGATGCGATTTTTTTGATTAATGAAAATTTTTGAGCAGAAACAAGATATATTGAAATGGTAACTACTAATAGTGTTATCAAAGTGTTTATAATAGTTTGCGGTACTCTGAAAATATTTGCCCCGTATACATTCATTGTCAAATCAACTGTTAAAAGCCCTAATTCTCCCCTAAACATCAAAATGTTTATTAAAGCTGAAAATAAGGCAGATACCGTAATTATCGTCATTAGATTTTTGATTTTTTTAGGGAAAAAGCTGTAGAAAATAATCCCCCATAAGAAAAACAATCCAAAAGCCTTTGTTCCGCTTGAATAAATATAATAAATCGGATTTCCGACAGAACCAAAGAATGAAAAGTCTTCGGGTGAAGATGAAATAACAACAGACGGAACAAATACTCCCACAAGTACACTGAGCGTTATTGCCGATAATACATATGTAAAATTGTTCTGATTTCTGTTTAAAATTTCATTGATTTCGGTTTTTACTGTTTTATAAATGGTTGCCACTAATAGTGTTAACACTATTAGTGTTATATACCCAAACTTTAATGATGATGGGATATCGTCAATGACAAAAACGTCTGTAATTAGAGGGATATTGAGAGCAAATATGATTGTTAGGATTGAATAAGTTAAGAATTCTTTTGTATTTTTTGCTCTTAATCCGATATTTTTCAACAGAGAAAAACAGTTATTTAATGTCCAATATATGACAAGACCTGCAGGCGAATTGTAGAGCAAAATTAAGAAAACAAAAGCAAGAGAGTGCATTTGAATACGTTCTTTTAAGGGGATGCCTTTTGCGTAAATTTCTGCCGAGATAACGTTTATGACTGTCATTAAAATAGGCAACAGATTGATTGAACATCCGCACAAAGTCAATAAATTGTCCGGTTTAGAAAGATTTTTTATTATGCCGACAGACATTGCCCCGTATATTTCCGGTTGAGAAAAGAACATATATGCCGCAATAAAGAACGGGATTTGAATTAATAAGCTTAATGAGCTTCGAAGAGCCATAATGGGATGATAGTTATTTTGTCTGTAGTATGTTGACAAGAGCATAAATTGTTCATCGCCCTTGAAATTCTTTTTTATACTTTTTACTTTTGATTTGAGTTTTTCCTGTATATTTCTTTCTTCTCTCTGATAGATTTCGGCACGATTGTACATAGGCAAGCAAATTAGGTTTACAAAGAAGCTTACGGCAAATATGCAAATAAAGGCATAATGGGAAGAGAGAACATAAACATTTTGGTACAAAAATTCAATGAGTGCATAAATCGGAAAAATGAACAGGTTAAATAAGAAATTTAGCATTTTTCAGCCTCTTTCTGTTTTTGTATCAAATAATTTACAATGTTTTCCGCCGATTTCCCTTGTTCTTGCCAAATTATGTTCTTTAGTTCATTAGCTCGATTTTTAAAATTTTCATCTTGTATAATATTTTCCATCATACGGCCAATTTCATCAAAATTTTCCTCTTTAAGTTCCAACCCCAAATCTTTTATTTTATTGAGAGCGAATAAAGGCTTTTCGCAGTCTGACATATCATAAATTTCACGATTAATTTTTTCATTAACAAAAATAAACGGTTTGTTAAAAAGAAAAGCATAGTCGAAAATTACGCCCGAAAAATCACTTATCATAACATCCGATTTTGCAAGTGTTTCGAGGTTGTCAGGTGAAAAATCCCAAGAAATCATATCATTATTTTCATAAAATTCTTTTAATTGGTTGATGAGTTTTTTTTCAACTTTGAGAGATTGCGGATGGGGGCGAATTATGATTTTTTGTTTATTTTCGAGCAATTTATCAATTAATTTAGTTCCGTATTTGTTAAGAAGTGAGCTTTCTCCCCATGTCGGAGCAATCAGTACTGTAAAATCTGTTTTTGGGATGTTGATTGAGTTAAGTCGATTTTGCATATCATCCAAATAAGAGCAACCTACTATGGGCAATTCCTTCGGCGGCAAATTCCGTTTTTGCTCAAGTTCTCTTATCTGTTCAACTTGAAAATCTCCGTTTAGAAATATAGTGTCAAAATAATCAAGTCCGAATAGTTTGTATCTCGTTGCATCGCTCGGTGAGTGCAAAATGTGAGCATAGTGCTTAACGTGTTTGGAACGTTTTAATTGTAAAACGTCTAAATGAGGTGTCGTCATAAGGCAAATGTCCGAACGAAGAAACGCTAACTTGAAAAAAGCTTTATTTCCGACTCCAATGAATTCACCTTTTATATGTTTGTAATTTTGTGCAAAAAACGGGTCATCTTCCGCTGAAGTATAGTATGTTACTTCAATTTCACGTTTCTCAAATTCATCTAATATACCGTGAAATACACTCCAATATTGTTTCCCTTCTGAGTAAATTACAAATCGATGATTGTCTTTTGAAACATTTTTTTTGTTAAAGAATAATTTTATTTTCAATACGAAAGAATGAAATATGAATACAAAGGTTGTTAAAACACCTAATACAACCGAAAAAAGCATACTTCCCGTTGCAGGGTCAATATATGCTTCTGCCGGCAAAACAGGAAGCCAAGCAATAGCTAAAAGTAATATTTTAGTGATATATTTCATAATTTTGTTTCAAATTCCAATGAATAAATTTTAGCACGAATATTATCAGAGAGAGAATAATTCCGTGAAAAATTTTCGGGAAACTTTAATCGGATTATTTGAAAGTCTGTCGAGGTCTACGGAATTTATTATTTCATTAAAATCGGTTATTCCTAATTTTTTAAAATCTGTTTCAAGTCCGATTTTTTCGAACAAATTTTTAAAATACAGTTCAATATCATTTGTCTTTAAAATGCCGTAAAGTTGCTCCATTATTGACTCAACATAGTCTATACCTCTTTTGTCATTAAGATTTTCATCTGAAATGTTGGCAAAATTATAAAATGCTAACTTACTGATTGAAAGAGCGACTGCGTGTCCGTGAGGTATTGAAAATTTGCTCGTAAAAGGATATGAAATTGCGTGGGCGGCGGTTGTTCTTGATATATTAATTGCACATCCCGATAAATAAGAAGCTTCTGACATTTTTTCCGCATAAAAATAATTGTCTGAATTTACGTATAATTCAAGATAGTCACGGCACAAGGCAATTGCACGTTTTGCATAAAATCTGCTTCTTTCGTTTGAATTAACCGCCCAAAAAGATTCAATTGCCTGACAGAGTGTATCCGCCGCACAAGATGCTTTTTGATATCTCGGAATATCTTTAACAAATTCCGCATCTACAATTCGATAATCCGGTAAAACAGAAACATCGTCAAGAGAGTGCTTCTTTCCGTCAATATAAACGACCGCAAATTGCGTCGCTTCCGCACCCGTTCCTGCTGTCGTCGGAATGGCAATCATTTTGGTCTTTTTTAGAGGTTTGGTTTTATTCTCAAAATATGATTTAAGACTCAAATTATTGTCAATTGAAAATTTATAACATTTTGCAAAATCGATTACGCTTCCGCCGCCGATTGCGATTATTATGTCAAAATTTTTGTCAATTGCTTCTAAAGCCTTTTCAACGTCATCTGCTTTCGGATTGTTTGAAAAATCATTGTAATACTGAAAACTACAGCCGTTTATATTTTCTTCAATTTTTGTTTTGAATTGAGCAAAAGATTTTTTGCCCGTAAAAATCAAAAGATTTTTGGCATTTTCAAATTTTAAAATTTCTTTTAATTCAATAATAGCACCATCATAAACGTAATCAGTCTGCATTTAATTTCTCCATAAAAGCAATTTTGTTCTGTATCGGTTTTTCTTTTGGACGACCGAGGTCTTTTCTTGCACCGCATTTTACCTTTATTTCAAGTAAAGACGGGGATTTTGCTTCAATAAATTGCGGTATAATCTTTTTTAAATCTTCAAGTGTTTCAACCGAAAAAGCACTCTTATATCCGCAAGAAAGAGCAAGATTTTGAAAATTAATCTTATTTGCACAAGTTTTTTGAGCACCGACAGAGTCGTGAGCTTCATTATTAAAAATAATGTGTTTGAAATTTTGCGGTTCTAACGAAGCAATGACGGGAATTGCTCCCATATGCATCAAAAAGGCACCGTCACCGTCAAAGCAAAAAACAGTTTTATTATCCTTCTCAAGGGCAATTCCGAGTGCAATCGAGCTTGCGTGACCCATCGAACCGACTGTTAAAAAGTCACAATCGTGTTTTTGTTGCTTTCTTTCTCTGTATTCATAAAGTTCTCTTGAAATTTGTCCCGTTGTGGAAACAATGACGGAATTTTCATCAATATAATCCGCAACGGTAGAAATAGCCTCTTCTCTTGTCATTTCGTAAGATTGAATATCTTTTCTCTTTTCATATTTTTCAAAAGTATCTTTTTTGATGATGAAAACGTAAGGTTTTAATGTCTTTTGCATGTATGCAAAAGCTTTTTCTACAGCCATTTTGGCATCGTTTTCATTGTCGGGCAAAATTGAATGTTCAATTTCGCAGGCATCAAAAATTTTATCGGTCACTTTGCCTTGCTTTACGTGTTGCGGTTCATCTTTTTTGTTCGGTTCTCCTCTCCAACCGACAAAAATTAAAACAGGAATGTTATAAACTTCCGCATCAGTCAATGATAGTAAAGGATTTATCGTATTTCCCGTTCCCGAATTTTGCATATAAACAAGGGCGGAATTTGATGTTGCAAGGTAATGACCTGCCGCCAAAGCAATTGCACTACCTTCATTTGCAGTAATAATATTATTTTTTTTGTCAAAATTTTCCGCAATATATGCACAAAAATCCTTCAAAAGACTGTCGGGAACACCGCAAAATAGGCTTATACCATTGTTTTTTAATACCGAACATATAAATTCCGCTGAAATCATTTTGCCCCCGGAATTAATGTAATTATATCTTTTATGCTCATACAATATTCTTCCGAAGCTTCATAACTTCTGTGATTTTCCAAAATTGATTTTGCTGTTTCTACCATTGCGGGATACGCCGCACGCAAAAGATGATTTGCATAAATAACGATGTTAACTTTGTTTTCGATAAGTTCTTCTTCCGTAACTTGGCAATACGAAGAAGGAACGACGACAATCGGCTTTCTGTTTGGAAGTTTGTTGTATTCTATCAAAAAGTTTTTAACTTCATCAAATGATTTTGAACGTGAATGAATCATAATTCCGTCTGCACCTGCGTCAATGTATGCTTTTGCTCTATTTATTGCATCATCTTGTTCTAAAATAAGACTTTCTATCCTTGCAATAATCATAAAGTTTTCAGTTACTTGTGATTGTTTACCTGTTTTGATTTTTTCGCAAAAATCTTCAATCGTATCTTGCTGTTGTTTTACTTCGGTTCCGAAAAGTGAATTTTGCTTCAATCCGACCTTATCTTCTATTATTACAGCGGAAACGCCAAGTCTTTCCAACGATTTGACGGTAAAGGCAAAATGTTCGCAAGGACCTCCGTTATCTGCATCATAAATAATCGGTTTAGTTGTTACGTCAAGAATGTCATTCAATCCTTCGAGCCTTGAAACAGTGTCAAGATAGCCAATATCGGGTTTTGCTTTTGCCGCTGATTGTGTTAATGATGAAATCCAAATTGCATCAAATTCACGACACTTGTTATCTTGTTTTACATAACAATTTTCAACTATTAGTCCGCTGAGTCCGTTATGAGCCTCAAGAACTTTTACTATCGGCATGCTGTCAATTAATCTTCTTAATCTTTTGCATCTTATTTCCGGAGTCGTACCTATTTCTTTCAGAACTGCATTTAATTGCGTTGAAGAAATACCTTGTGTATACGGAATGTCGACGACCTTGCCGCCCCATTGCTCCATAGTTTCAACTATTCTTTGCCGAACATTTGCTTGAACACCTGTTTTCCAATCGTCACCGTGCAACACATAGTCGGGCTTTATTTTTAACAAGTTTGGAATATAATCCAATGTTTCTTGCGGAATGACCTTTGTGACGCCTTTTATATTTTCAATTACAATTTTTCGTTGTTCATAATCCATATACGGTAAGCGTTTATAACTTGCGATTGCTTTATCGGTAAGCAATCCGACAATAATTTCTCCGCCAATTTTTCTTGCTTCATTAATGATATTTAAGTGTCCCGGATGCAATAAATCTGCACTCATTCCGATATAAATCGTTGTCATAATAACTCCTCAACTAAGTGAAATTATACAACATTAACACGTTTTTATGCAACAAATGTGTTATTTTACTCTTTACAAAAAAAGCACCCTTATGGGTGCTTTTAGTATTTTATATGAAGGATTTATTCTTCTGTAGCGTCTTCTTCGCTTTGTGCAAGTTCTGCTACATCTTCTTCATCAACTCCGTATTCTTCCTGTCTGAGCTCTTCTTGAATTTCTTCATCAATTTCATCTTCAACAGGTTCTTCATATTGTTCTTCTTCTTCGTAACCTCGAGCGTTATCCATTGCTTCTGCTTGTGAAACGCTCTTGATATCAATCTTCCATCCGGTAAGCTTGTGAGCAAGTCTTACATTTTGACCGCCTCTGCCGATAGCAAGGCTCAATTGGTCATCCGGAACGATTACGAGGGCTTCTTTTGAATATTCATCTTCTGCAAGAATATCAACAGAAACAACTCTTGCGGGAGATAATGTATTTACAATATATTCAACAGGGTCATCAGAATATCTTACGATATCAATTTTTTCATTTTTGAGTTCGCCTATGATAGTTTGTATTCTGCTTCCACGAGGTCCGATGCATGCTCCGACGCAATCGACTTCAGGGTCATTGCTTGCAACTGCAATTTTCGTTCTGAAACCTGCTTCACGAGCAATAGACTTGATTTCAACAATTCCGTCTTCAATTTCTGGTACTTCAAGTTCAAAAAGTTCTCTTACAATTTCTGCGTGTGCGTGCGAAACGATAAGTTGTAATTGACGAGGTGTGTCTTTTACGTTCAAAACAAATACTCTTATTCTTGTACCTGATTTGTAGTATTCCCCGGGGATTTGTTCTTTGGAAGGCATTACGGCTTCGGAATTGCCGATGGAAACAATTACGTTTCTTCCTTCAACTCTTTGGATTGTACCTGTAATTAAAGTACCTTTCTTTTCCATAAATTCATCGAGAACCATTTTTCTTTCTGCTTCACGAATTCTTTGTGTCAAAACTTGTTTTGCCGATTGTGCAGCAATTCTTCCGAAATCTTCAGGCGTTACGTCGATTTTTACTTCATCTTCCAATTCAACATCGTCGCCGAATTCTTTTGCTTCTTCAAGAGAAATTTCAGTATCGGGATCTTCAACATCTTCAACAACGGTTTTGTTTCTAAATACACCAATTTCGCATGTTTCTTCAACCAAAATTGCTTCTACATTTGTAGCATCTTTTGCTTTAATGTGCTTTTTGTATGCCGTAACCATTGCATCACACACTGATGAGATAATTACTTCTTTGCTGATTCCCTTTGTTTGTTCGAGTTCTTCACAAACTTCAAAGAATGTTGAACCGATTTTAATCATTTTGT
>CAZOGS010000044.1:10235-11834 GCA_964579375.1 uncultured Muribaculaceae bacterium | reverse complement strand
ACAAATCAAGCCCTAAACTCCTCAAATTATGATTTAATGCTTTACGATAAAATCAAAAATTTTGATTATGGCTTAAAAACACCATTAATAGAGGAAATTAACGCAAATCCGATATCTATAAATCAAGTTCAAAAAACAATCGAAAAAGGCATATCAGAAGTTGAAAAACAAACATTCAAAGCAAATAAAAGTCCGGTTACATTAGCATGGTTAACTCCCGAAATTTTAAAATTTACGGAAAAAGAAAAACTCAAAAACGTAGGAGCGGTAATATTTTTGTCTGATAATGACGTAATTCACCTTTTAAGAACCAATAAAAATATCAAACAAAAACTCTCAACAAAACAACTCAGAAGAATGCCGATAAATTTCAGAAAACCGACAGCGGTATATTACGATACACAAGATAACGCTTTGATTTACATTCAAAAACTTCCGAAAGAAGAAATTGAAGATGAAAAAGATATTATCAAATTTGTTGTGAAACCTACTAAAAATTGTTGGCAACTAAGAACAGCAGGAAGAATGAAATCAGAAGATTTACAAGCCAAAAGATACAAAAAAATATAGGGTTACCAAAGGAAGGACTCGCATTTCCCTTCATCTGACGGACTGTAAACAGCCGGTCGGGTATAGCCACGAGATTTTCTATACATCAATGATAACCCTATATTCATTATGACATATTTTGAACAAATTTCAAGTGCAAGGAGGAAAAATGAAAGGACAATTTATTGAAGATATGGAACGGATGCAAGAAGAGTATGAACGAAGATTTATAAAATACTCCAATGAGTATCATTTTAAGGGTAATAAAAAAGCAAAATCAAAAATGCTTGATTATCATATCTGTGTTGAAAAAATGAAGCAAACAATGAAATTTATAAACAATCTTTAAAATTTTCAGAAATGAAGAAAATTAATAATTCTATTATTAGATAACTCCCTTACAAAATGCGAAACTGAAAGTATAAAACAAAGGAGGAAAAATGAAGATTTTAAAACGATTAACAAATTTTGACAAGATAAAAGCAATGAGCGTTGAAGAATTGGCGGTATTTCTGAACGAATTTGAATGTTTTGATTTATGCGAACACTCAGGTTTTTGCAGAACAAACAGTGATTGCGTAAACGGAATAAAAAAATATCTCGAATTGGAAATTGAATAATGGGTGAATATTTTGAAGTAGCACTGAATAAAGACAAAATTGTCGGCAAACTAACGGAACTTTCAAAAAGGTTCTCCAATCTGACACCATTTTTAAAAATCATACGTGTAAAACTTCTTTATGAAATTGACAGAAACTTTGAAACAGAAGGTAAATCTTCGGGCGAAAAGTGGAAAGAATGGAGCGAAAAATACAAAAAATACCGCATTAAATACTTTGGTTCAAACGGCGGACAGATTTTAAACCGTTCGGGAAACAGCGGACTGAGAGGAAGTTTTACAAGTATTTTAGAAAACGAAAAACTCATAACACGTTACAAAATATGAAAACAAATTTTACAAGAAATTGTAAATGTAACCATATCTGACGCAACCTTAGTTTATTATAATATAAGAAAGAGGAAACATTATGTAGATTATGGAATATTACA
>CAZOGS010000044.1:7638-10135 GCA_964579375.1 uncultured Muribaculaceae bacterium | reverse complement strand
CAGACAAACATATTGAATTTCCAATAAAATATCATAGACATAAAAGCAAAAAACAAAGACAAATTCTAATATACAAACAGAAATTTTTAAATCGGAAAAGATGCGGAAACAATGAAAAAACAGCTAAATTCAAAAGCAAAAAATCAAACTCGTCACTTCAAAAGAAGATGCGATGAACGATTAGGTATTCAAATAGACAGAAAATCTATCCAAAGACAAATTCGCTCGCAACTTTTTGATGAAAACTTTTATTTTCTCGATAAACAATCGAATAGAATTACACGATATAGATATAAATATCGGGACAAATGGTATATTATTCCCTACGACAAAAATACACACAAAGTCATAACAATTTTTGAAGACATGAAAAATTCCCCCAAAGATATAAATTAGAAATTTCCTCCCAAAAAACGAAACGGGACTTTAAAAGTCCCGTTCATTTTCTTACGCATCTGTAAAATTATCTTCTGTCATTGAGTTTTGCGAGTAATCTTAAAATTTCCATATACAACCAAACTAATGTGACCATAAGTCCGAAAGCTCCATACCATTCAAATTCTTTCGGAAAGAAATTTTGTGTTCCTCTTTCGATAAAATCAAAATCCAATATTAAGTTAAAAGCGGCAAGAAGTGTAATTGCAACCGAAACCCCAATCGATAACATTGAACCGTCAGTAACACTCATCATTGGTATATTAATATTGAAAAAGCTCAAAACAATACTTATAAGATAAAATATCATTACTGCGAAAGTAGCGGTAACTATAGTACCTCTAAATTTTTCCGAAGCTTGAATTATTTTGGTTGAATACAAAAATATCATTGCAAACAACGTTATAAATGTTAAAGAAACTGCTTTCACAACGATGCCGGGGAACATTGCCTCAAATTGACAAGAAAGCCCAGCAAGTGCAGCCCCTTCCGCAAAAGCATACAACGGAACAAGAACAGGCATTGCTTTTCTTACAAAACATATAACCATTGCCAATATAAAGCCGACAACTAAACCAATCATTGTTAACGCATTGACTTTATCAAAGTTTCCAAGTGCAAACTGATACCACGTTGCACATCCCGAAACAGTCATCAATATTGCCATCAAACCTAATTTAGACAATGTACCGTTTATCGTCATCGGTGCGGATTGCATTTCATAAGGTCTTTGCTCAAAAGCCGAATTTAAAATCGGATTGCTCATTTGACTCTCCTTTTCTATATTTTTCCAAATAATTTTTCTCTTATTAATATTATCCTGTTTTTTGTCAAATTTTCAAAAATATTAATAATATTTTAATAAATCGAGCATGGCTTTGGTTTAAAATGTTTCTTGTTTGATGTACAATTCTTTCGTAAAATATTTTGAGGATAAGACATTGACAACCGAAGAATTAATAAAATTAAGTGCTTCCGAACAAAGAAAAGCACTCTTAAATAAAGAAGTAAAAGCTACTGAACTTTTGGATGCTCTTTACAATAATATTGAAAAAGAAGAGTCACAAATCGGAGATTTCAATTCTCTCACAAAAGAACAAGCTTACGAAACAGCAAAAATCGTTGATGAAAAAATTGAAAGAGGCGAAGAATTACCAAAACTGGCAGGTATTCCGCTTGCATTGAAGGATAATATAAATTTAAAAGGTTCAAAAACAACCGCTTCAAGTAAGATTTTAGAGAATTTTGTATCACCCTATGACGCAACTGTTTCGAAAAAACTTAAAGAAAATTTAATTCCGATTGTAGGAAAAACAAACCTTGACGAGTTCGCAATGGGTTCAAGTAATGAAAACTCTGCGTTCAAAAAAGTTCACAACCCGTGGAATTTAAACAGAGTTCCCGGCGGAAGCTCGGGCGGTTCCGCAGCTGCCGTATCTTCTTACCATTCAACTTTGGCATTGGGCTCGGATACGGGCGGAAGTATCAGACTTCCTGCTTCTTTCTGCGGTATTGTCGGCATGAAACCGACATACGGTCGTGTTTCACGTTATGGTTTGATTGCATTCGGTTCGTCATTAGACCAAATCGGTCCTTTTGCAAGAACGGTCGAAGATTGTGCCTTGCTTGCACAAACAATTGCAGGCTATGATGAACACGATTCAACCTCTTTAAATTATGAAGTGCCCGATATGACATCATCCATTAATAATGATGTTAAAGGACTTAAAATCGGCGTTATTAAAGAATTATATGATGAAGGCTTAACTCCCGATGTAAAAAAAGCTCTCGATGCTTCAATAGCTGCTTATAAAGAAATGGGTGCGGAAATTTCAATGATTTCTTTGCCTTTAATTAAGTATTCTATCGGCGTTTACTACATTGTTGCAACGGCGGAAGCAAGCTCAAACCTCGCACGTTTTGACGGTGTAAAATACGGATATCGTACGGAAAAAGCCGATACTTTGATTGAAATGTACAACAAAACAAGAGCCGAAGGCTTCGGAGAAGAAGTAAAACGTCGTATTATGCTTGGAACATACGCTTTAAGCTCGGGATACTA
>CAZOGS010000044.1:4365-7538 GCA_964579375.1 uncultured Muribaculaceae bacterium | reverse complement strand
ACAAGTTTTGTAAAGTAATGTAAATTTTTAGGGGGTAAAAACGAAAAATGACTAAAGTTTTTCCCCCTAAAACCGTTTATATACATGAGTATAAGTATAATTTCGTATAGGAGCTTTCATATGTCAACAATTGGTGTAGGTGAAACCGGTACATTAGGACAAGAATGGCAGATACAAAATAATCGGAGAAATAAAGTTGCAAGAATGTATGGCACGGACGGCAAATTAGATTTGTCGAGTTCGATGTCATTAGTCGGAGCAGATAAAGATGCATCTCTCGACAGAATAGAATATGGTATTCTTGGCGACAGAGATGCCGGCGGAACGTTGTTAGATTGGCAGGCTTCAGCTTGGTCGGCAGGAAACTGTGATGATAGATTATTCCAATCAGCAAGCGGCGAGCTTTACACTAATGTTGATTTAGAAAAAGGCACATATAAGGTAATGGATGAACAAACGCTTACCGAAGAATTAGGTATGGATTGGTCGGGCGGAAAACCTTATGACGTACTTGAAATCAGCAATAACAGAATTAATTTTTATGATTTCGTATTCTGCGGAGAAGAAGACGGAGATCAAGAGCAGTTAACATTCCAATTGAATGAATTAACAAACGCTCGTTGGGGTTTAAACAGTTATGAAATCAGAGAAGTTGATACCGATTTGTTAAAGTCAGCTGTTTATAACGATTCAAGCTCTGATTATCAACAAGCTTTAGCAAGAAATACATTAGAAATCATGATGGATTCATTGCCGGCATGGGCAACTGATGAAATTAAAGAAGCTTTGGAAGGACTTGTTCCCGAATCTGATGAATACTACGAAAAATTCATTGAATATGCAATTCAAATAATGGATAACGAAGGTTACGAACAAGGTAACACAATTGATTCACCGACGGCAGATGACCAAGCAAGTACACAAACGAAGAAAACTCCGGATAAAAACGGTCTTAAAGTTGTCAGAGGAGATAACGGACAAGTCAGAGTTACTCTCAACAACGTAGAAGGCTTTAATATCACGGGAGCAGGAGCGATAACCGGTTCGGGAACATTCTCAATCGGTGAAACATCTGATGCTCAAACCGTTGTTCAAGCTGGTCAAATCAGAAACGGCGGAAGATTGGATATGAACGTATCCTCCGAATTAACGAACCTTGAATTCTACGGTGACAATGTAAACGCTAACTTTAACAGCAAAGTAGGCAAGAGCTACAATGTTCAATGGAACGCTTCAAACGGTACGTTAAATTCTACAAAAGGTGGCGGTGCGATGTACATCAATACCTCTGAAGATGCGGCTAACAACACGTTCAAAGTCGGTGATGCAAGAACAAAAGTTGAAGGCGGTTATGATAACGTTCTTATCGACAACGGTAAAAACAACGTTTATAAAGCTGATGCAGATACTACAAACTTATTCATTACATCCGAAACCAGCGAAGGTGCATTAATTTACGGTGGTGACGGAGAAAACACGGCACTTATCGGCGGTAAAAACGGTATTTATGTCGGCGGTTCAGGAAATGATCACATCATTACGGATGCAAATTCAAAGAACAACTTGTTATTCGGTATGGATGGTGATGATACGATTGATGAATACGGTCAACACAATACATTCCTTGGCGGAAAAGGTTATGATTACTATAACAGCTATGGTAAAAACAACCTTGCAAACCTCGGATACGGTGAAGATTATGAATTGAACTTCAATGCCGGTTCAGATAACAAGATATTTACCGGTGAAGAACTTGAAGGCTACAATTATAACGATTACATCAACGACTACCTTGCAGAAAACGGCATAACGATAACAGAATTGCTTAACAGACTGAATATGACCGCTTCAGAAGCGACTGTTGAAAAAATCGTTGCAGCTCTTACCGGAAATGTTTTAGATGGTAATGAAGCGGCAAAAAAAAAAGTAGAACAGATAATTAAACAGAACAGTTCGGTTACCCCTTCTCAAGAAGATGACGACGCTCAAAAAGCAACAAAATCTCTTGATGAAGAAGTTGGAAATTCTACGATAACTCCTAACATTCCCAAAACTGTAATAAAACCTGACATCCCGAGAGGTTCTACTTATACAACAATGGCACTCGGTGAAGAAGGCGGAGATACTACAGTAACACCTGATGACAAAGATGTTATAGTAACTCCCGACATTCCGAAAGGTTCTACTAATACGACAATGGCTCTCGGAGAGGAAGGCGGTAATGATACTATTCCCAACAAAAATATTACAGAGTTGGAAAATAATTCGTTCATCGATTTCACAGATAAGCTTGAAGTTAACAAAAAATACTATACCCAAGCATTAAATGAAAATGGGGGCAAGGTTTTATAACCGGAAGCAGATTATAAGATTTAATAGTCTAAAAGAAAATCACACAGGGTATCCGTAATCGGATATCCTGTTTTTTCTTCAAAGTGTATAAACATTGGTGCCGGATTTGCCTCAATAAAGACATATTCGCCATTAGACTTAGTTTTTATATCAATACCCGTAAATTTCAGTTTAAATTTATCCATAATATCGAGGCATTGTTGTTCAATGTTTTTCGGTAATGAAATTGGTACTATTTTTGCATTTTCATCTGTTCTAAAATCTATAGAGTTTGTATGAATTTCTGCAGCAAAAAATTTATCTCCTATAACATAGACTCTTATATCAACTCCGTCCAATTTTTCTTGAAATTGGACAGCACTTGAATTTAAGCAATTTAATCTTTCATCTGTAAGGTCATTTTGAGATAAAACCTTTGTATAACCACCGCCTTGAACAGGTTTGAAGATTAAATCGCAATTATTTTCTTCTGCAAATTTTCGGACTTCATCTTTGTCATTTGAAATAAGAGTTTTAGGAACTCTTATCCCCATTTGAGCCATTGTAAAAAGTTGAAAAGCCTTCGTTTTGTGCATATTTATAGCATCTGGTCCATTTACCCACTTACAATTCAAGGCATTATACAAACTTGTTGCGGTTGCAGTCAATTCATAGTTCAAAATGGACTCTGTACGTTGAGCATTTTCGGCATTTTTAAGTTTTACGTTAAATCCATAATTCCATCGCCAAAACACACTTTTTATATCGACAAAGTCAATTTTTTTGTTATTGATTATAAAATTACCTTTATTTAAACCGTTAGTCGGATACCAATTAATTCG
>CAZOGS010000044.1:0-4265 GCA_964579375.1 uncultured Muribaculaceae bacterium | reverse complement strand
GTTTGCATTGTCGGCCTGATGTACACTTGTGCGGCTTGATTAACATTTTCAAATTGCATATCTGCCGCATTTCCCGTTTTACCACGTGTTGCCGCTCTTGCGTACCAACGGTCACGAATTATGCTGAACGGTGTAAAGACATAAATTTTTATATCATCTACATCCGAAACATCATTATTCAAAACGAAAAGTCCTTCGTTCAAAATAATTAAGGCAGGATTTTTTTCAACTTTATCAAGCTTACTTTCGCAAGTTACAAAGTTGTATTCGGGTGATTTTATGGACTCACCGTTTTTCAAACTTCTCAAATGAGATTTCATAAGTTGCAAATCCAAAGCGTCAGGAGTATCAAACGAAAATCCCGTCATAAAAAGATTTTCATAACTGCCGGCTCTTTTAAGTTCGTCAGATGCATCTTTGTAATAATCATCACAAGAAACAGTTGTAAACAAATCTTTTCTGTCACCCTTCAACAAGGCTTTTGCGGCATTTTGCACAAGTGTTGTCTTACCCGATGCAGATTCTCCTGCAATACCTATAACATAAGATTTTTTAGGGTTCTTAACTATTTCCGTCACTAATTTTAACAAAAATTGTTCATTTATTGATAAAAAAAGCGGTTGTTTTTGTTGTTGATCCTCTCTTAATATCTTGTTCAAAGACTCAACAATTTTGAATATTAAACCTGTTTTATCATCTACCAAATCATGCAGCTGAATATCTTTTTGCATATCTCATTCCTGACTAATCTTTTATTAATTAAATCATATATTAAAATAGAAAAAATTTCACCATGAATGTAAAAAATTGACAAAAAAATTTATATATTAAATATATTTATTAACAAATCGGTCAATATACGAAGTCAAATCATCCACTTTCGCTGAATATCCGACAATCAATTCATCTATTTTTTGCAAATGTTCTTTTTGGTTATTTATTGTATTTAACAAGCCGAAAATATTTTCTTCCAAATCTTTTGATAAAGCCGACAAAAAGTTTTTTGTTTCTTCCAACAACCCCGCATCAGCGTTTTGCGATAAATTTTCATCTTGAAAATAAAATTTTATTATTAAATTTTTGATTTCCTTAACATTATTTTGTTGTATTTTAATTTTTAAGTTTGACAAAATCTCAAGTGATTTTTTGTAAAAGGGTAAAATAAGTCGTTTTTTATCAACCAAAGTTTTCGTAAAATACTTAATCGTTGAATCATATCCGATTTGTGAAAGTTTGTCCTTTTCATCTTTATTCATTTGAAAATCAAAAAGCAAAACATCTTTCGTATCTATTAAAATATAGTCAAACTTATCCTTATCGCCATAGATATCTTCAAGATTTTCTGTGCAAAAATACGACATTGAGCTGTACACGGTATTCATATAATCAATAACCGTTTTTAAATTCATACAATTTCCCTCAAGCCGAAACTCAAGGATACGACAATCTTCTTTATTTAATTCTTTTATCCCTTTCCAAAGAGGTAAACTCTTTGCCAAATCACCGTCAACAAGGATTTTATCGTTAATTTCGGCAGGCTTCATAAGCCCCGGAAAACTTGCCGAAATTCTGACCGCTTCAGCTATTTCAAAATCAGGTGTGGAATATTTTGAAAAAACAAACCGCTTATTGGTTTTCAAATCCGTTGAAAGAATAAAAACATCTTTTTCTATATCTTCAAATGTTACAGATGCGTTTTTTCCCTTTTCATATCCATCACCATAATATGCACATTCGATTTTTTCTCTAATCCATTTTTCAAAAACTTCGCCCTTACTGAGAGAAAATTCACCAAAAGAAAAATTTATATCCTTGAACATAAAAGCATTAAATTCATGCAAAACTTTGCTTAATTCCGTTGACTTATAACCAACTGAACAAAGTGCCGCAAAAATTGCACCTACAGACGAACCGACATATGTCGGAATTTCGATTTTTAGCTCTTCAAGTGCCTTAACCGCTCCGGGATATGCAACCCCACGGATTGCTCCGCCGCCAAATATACAAATGTATTTATCTGATTTCATAATAGTATTTTTTCAAAAAAATATCCCATCTGTCAATAGACACACGGGATAAAATTTTTGAAGTTTATTTGCAAAATTACATAACTTTTGCTTTTTCTTCTTCCGTAACACCTTTGAGAGTAAGGTTTACTCTGCCCTTATCATCAATTTTAATAATCTTAACTACTACTTCATCTCCGATATTAAGGTGACCTTCGATTTTTTCGATACGTTCTTTGCAAACTTGAGAAATGTGAATCATTCCGTCTTTTCCGGGAGCAAGTTCAACAAATGCTCCGATAGGAATAATTCTTACAACTTTGCCTTTAATTACCATACCTTCTTCGGGACGGAAAGTAGCTTGCTTAATCATGTTGATTGCAATATCTGCTCCTTCTTTGTCGTTAGAAGTGATAGTAACTTTACCGTCATCTTGGATATCAATTTCAGCACCTGAAGCATCAATGATACCACGGATATTCTTTCCGCCTGGTCCGATAACGGTTCCGATATCTTCTGTCGGAATAGTCATCGTGAAGATACGAGGTGCATAAGGTGACATATCTTTTGCAGGTTCAGTGATAACTTTTCTCATTTCACCCATAATGTGCAATCTGCCACGTTTTGCTTGTTCCAAAGCTCTTCTTAATGTTGCGTTAGAAATACCCTTAATTTTCATATCCATTTGAAGTGCTGTAATTCCGTCGTCGTTACCTGTTACCTTGAAGTCCATATCGCCGAGGAAGTCTTCAATACCTTGAATATCTGTCAAGACAACATCGTTATCTCCTTCTTTGATAAGACCCATTGCAACACCGCCAATCATACATTTTACGGGAACGCCTGCGTTCATCAATGCCATTGAAGTTCCGCAAGTTGAACCCATCGATGTTGAACCGTTTGATTCCAAAACATCTGATGTAACTCTGATTGTATATCCGAATTCATCTTCCGAAGGAAGAGCAGGGATGTTTGCACGTTCTGCAAGGTTTCCGTGTCCGACTTCACGACGTCCCGGTCCTCTGAGCGGTTTTACTTCTCCGACTGAAAATCCGGGGAAAATGTACTTGTGCATAAATCTTTTTGTCGTTTGCGGGTCAACACCGTCAAGTTCTTGTGCCATTCCGGGACCTGCGAGAGTAACTGCCGACAAAATTTGTGTTTGTCCTCTTGTAAATACGGCTGAACCGTGTGCTCTCGGAAGAACACCGACTTCACACCAAATAGGACGAACATCTTCAACGTGTCTGCCGTCAGCTCTAACACCTTCGTTAACAATCATTGCTCTCATAATTCTCTTTTCGAGATATTTGAATTCTTCCGCAACGAAGTCGATACCTGTTTCCGTCATCATTTTCTTGATGGGATGTTCTTCGTCGAGATCATCGAAGTATTCACGAGCTTTTGTTTTGGTTTCTTCTAATTTTTGTTTTCTGTATTCTCTGTCGAAGTTGTGGTATGCATCGTAAACTGCATCATAGCACATTTCTTCGAGAACTTTTTTGATTTCAGTTGTGTCGTTCGGATTAACAAATTCCGGTCTTTCAACACCGCATTCAGCCGCATAAGCTAATTGTGCATCACATTGAACTGCAATTTCTTTTTGTGCAAATTCAACTGCAGCCATAATGTCATCTTCCGTAACAAATTCACAACCTGCTTCAACCATGATGATTGAATCTTTAGTACCTGCGATAACGATGTTCATATCGGACTTTTCGCATTCTGAATAGGTCGGGTTTGCAATCATTTGACCGTCAATTCTTCCGACTCTTACAGCTCCGACAGGACCTTCAAACGGAACGCCTGCAAGCATTAACGCTGCAGAAGCACCTAAAATTGCCAATACGTCGGGTTGGTTTTCTTGGTCAGAAGAGAATAATTGTGCAACGATTTGAATATCGTTTCTGTATCCTTTCGGGAACAAAGGTCTGATAGGTCTGTCAATTAATCTTGATGCTAAAATAGCCTTGTCAGAAGCCTTTCCTTCACTTCTGTTGTAACCGCCTGGAATTTTACCTATAGCAGACATTCTTTCTTCATAATCAATTAAGAGAGGGAAAAAATCAATACCTACTCTCGGTTCAGGGCTGACTGCCGCATGAACAAATAACATTGTGTCACCACATCTTACCGTAACTGATGAAGCTGCTGATTTTGCATACTTTCCTGTTTCAATTACGACCGTTTTGCCTCCAATTGCAAATTCGGTTTTTTTGACTTCATTAATCATGGTCTTTTTCTTTCTTTCTTTTTTTT
>CAZOGS010000043.1:1442-12089 GCA_964579375.1 uncultured Muribaculaceae bacterium | reverse complement strand
TTTGTCAATTGCAATGGTCGTTTTCTACCTCGTTTGGGAAAAGAGAGAAATTAACAGCAGTATTTTAAAATGGTTTCCTCCCCGAATGAAAAGTCGTGCTTCGGAGATCATCACCGCTATTGAAACAAAAGTCGGAGGATATGTTTTTGCACAAGTTCTTTCAATGTCGACCGTTGCTTTTTTCACCGTTTTAGGTCTTATGCTTTGCAACATCAAATACGCCTTTTTGCTTGGTATAATTGCGGGAATATTGGACATAATACCGATTGTCGGCCCGACAATAGCACTTGTTTTGGGTTGTTCATCCGCTGTCGCAAACGGTTGGATTTGGATTTTGCCGACGATAGCAGTTTATTTGATTGCACAATGGATTTCAAATCAACTCGTAAGACCGGTTGTTTTCGGAAAATTTATGCAACTTCACCCGATTATTGTTCTCTTTTCGTTCTTTGTTTGTGCAAAATTTTTGGGTGTATGGGGGGTTATTATCGCACCTGCAATTGCCGCAACAATCATTACCCTGTTTGACGAACTTTATGTCAAAACAATTAACTCGGGAAAAAATCAATAATGAGCGAAATCTTTTTATATGAACAAAAACCTTTTGCAAAAGACAATTTGAATGTTTGGATTGCTTTTCCGTCTGTTTCAAACCTCGGAATGTCTGCACTCGGATTTTTAACAGTTTTTGAAATGATGGATAAGGACGAAAATATAAATGCCGAGCGTATTTTTACCGATACGACAACAACTCGTATTGACGCAAGAAAAGTCGATTTGTTGGGTTTTTCATTCTCTTTTGAGCTTGATTTTATGGGTATTTTTAAAATTTTGGAAAAATTTCATATCCCGTTAAACGCAAAAGACAGAAATGAAAATCATCCGCTAATTTATGCCGGAGGTCCCGTCGTTAGCTCAAATCCGGAACCGTTTGCTCAAATTTTTGACTACATTGAATTGGGCGATGCCGAAAACAAATCAAAAGAAATTACGGATACAATCCGTATAAATAAAGGAAAATCAAGAAAAGAAATTCTTGAAATTTTATCGGAAATTGACGGGGTGTATGTTCCTTCCTTAACACGATTTGATAAGGAAAAAGGAATGCTTACTTTAGACGGCAACCCGTATTTTGTAAAAAAATCAACAGACAGCCTTTGCGGAACTTGTGTCACGACACCGATTTTAACCGAAAATTCTTTTTTCAAAAATACATTTATAATTGAAGTGGCAAGAGGATGCCCTCAACGTTGCGGTTTTTGTAATACATCCTTTTTAAATCGACCGTTTCGGGCATGCGACAAAGATTTAATAATATCAAAAATCGAAAAAGCCTTGAATTATACGCACAAAATAGCCTTTTTGGGTGCTGCCGTCGGTGCTCATCCCGATATTGACGCTTTATGCGACTATATTTACCAAAAAGCGGAAGAATACCCCGATATTGAACTTTCTGTATCATCTCTTCGTGCCGACGGCGTTTCGGACAGCGTTGCACGAACTTTGGTCAAGTGCGGTCAAAGACATGCAACTCTCGCCCTCGAAGCCGGTTCTGACAGACTTAGAAGAGTTATTAACAAAAATATTACAAACGAACTTTTTAAAAATACAGTTTCAAAATTAAAAGAATATGGCTTTAAAGGCGTTAAAATCTACGGAATGATTGGACTTCCTACTGAAACTCAACAAGATATTATAGACCTCGTCGATTTTGCAAAAGAATTAAAAACCGAAAATAAAGGCTTCGATATCTCCTTCGGCTTTTCATCATTCGTTCCGAAAGCTCATACCCCGTTTCAATTTGCCGAAAAAGAAAACTCGAAAACCCTCGAAACAAAATTTAATTTTCTCCAAAAAGAAATGAGAAAAATAGGCGTGAAAATCTCCGTTTCACCCGTAAAATGGGATTATATTCAAGCTCTGCTTTCTCGGGGAGGAAGAGAACTCTTCGACTATATCGTCGAAGTCTACAAGCAAGGAGGCAACATAGGTGCCTTTAAGTCCGTTATGAAAGATTTTATTAAACAAGAAAAAATTACCGACTTTGATAAGATTGCCTGCTCAAAACGTGAATATGATGAGATAAATCCTTGGGATTTTATTGTGCAACATAATTTAAAAGAACAAATTATTAAGGAATGTAAACTTATATTATCCCGTCAATAGGCTCTTTTGGGATTTATTGTAACAAATACACTTAAAAAGCTTGACATTTTCATCAAGCAGGAATATATTATTGTTATGGATTTAAGTGTAGCACATGTTACACGTTAACCGTAAACATAAAATAACAGTCATAACCAACATTACAATCCCGAACACACACAAACTCCTAAATACATAAACACAAAATGAAACCATTAGGATGCAAGCCACGTAAGTGGCATTTTTTTTGCGTAAAATTTTTAATTGCTCAAAAACATCACGATTAGTTATATTATTAGCGACATTGCATAAAGTGTAAAAACGACACCCAATAAGTTTGTTTTGAAATAAAGAATATTAACAAAACTTAAACAAATATTTTTGCAAAGATGTTTTAATAGAAGAATGAGAAAATGCAAAAATAGAGCCTATACTTTGGCGGAAATACTGATTGTACTGATTGTGGTTGGGATTATAGCCGCAATGAGTATACCTGTTCTCTTGCAAAAAATTGAAAAGAAAGATTTGGAGAGCAGATTTATAAAGGCAAATTCTGTGTTGAAGCAGACGGTTGCGAGGGCGGAGGCAACCGAGGGAAATTTTACGAATTGGTCATGGATTACAAGTGACAAAATATTTTTCGAGTATTTTACGCCGTATTTGTCCGTCACAACAATTTGCAAACCCAATGAAATCGGTTGCGGAACGGAAGTTTCGTATAGATATTTAAACGGCAAACCTGCACCTTCGAATGTTTTTCCGCAAAAATTAACGAGATTTATAACAAATGACGGAGCAAAGTGGTTTATCGGTGTGAATGCAAATTGTGTTCAAAAAGGCGAATATTGTGCAATGATAAGGGTTGACGTCAATGGTGACGCACCGCCGAATATGTACGGACGGGATTTATTTACCTTTTTTATGTTGCCTTATACGAATGAAGTTAAACCTGAGGGGTTATATGAGTTTCCTCTTGCCTATGACGACGAAAAAGGTTGGATAGCTTATGAAAAGCGGGAAATCGAAGCTGATTGTAATGTGAAAAACGGTGGCGGAACCTTGTGCGGAGCCAAAATTATTTTAGACGGATACAAAATGACTTATTAGGTTTCGTTTGCAAAAAAACAAATTATGGAGTAATATTGTTGTGTTGTGCAATTTGATGGAGTCTAATATGGTAGAAGCAACTGCAAATTATGTATACGGAAAAACGAAATTAACGGAAGAAGAATTAAATAAAGCTCGCAAGATTATTCTTGATTTGCAAGCGGAAAATGCAGAATTAATTGAACAGGGTTACGGACCTTTTTTAGCTGCAATTTATGACGAAAAGGGAAATTTGATTGCGAAGATGCCGAACACGGTTGCGAAAGAAAATTGTTGTTTGTGGCACGCAGAGATGAATACAATTAAGAAGGCGTGTGAGAAGTTACAAACGTACGATTTAGCTCCTTATAATTTGTCGATTTATGTAACTGCAGAACCTTGTATCATGTGTTGCGGCGGTATTATGTGGTCGGGCATACAAAAAGTATTTTACAGCGTAAATTCAGCGGATGTTGAAAGAATTACGGGCTTTGATGAAGGATTTAAGCCAAATTGGATTGAAGAATTTGCAAACAGAAACATAGAAGTTTACGGCGAAATTGAAGCGGAAGAGGGAAGAAAAGTCCTTGAAAAGTACGTTTCAAGCGGAAAAGAAATTTACAAACCTTCAGGTGACAGATAATGAAATATATTTGTCGTGATTGTGGTCTGATTTACACAAGAAGACCGAAGTTTTGCGAATGCGGAAGTGATGATTTTTCAATAGAAGTTGAAGAAGAAACACGTCCTCGCAGAAAACCGCAGTCAGCAGGACAGCACAATAATTATGCTCCTCAAACGCAGCATCCGAAGAGAACTGCAAAAAGGGTTGAGGAAAAGGCTAAGGAAAAAGCTTCGGAAGAAGACAGTGATGAAGCTAATCCGTTAGTGGTTCTTATTGTTTTTATTTTTGTTGCTTTAATTGCGTATTATGTTCCGATAGCAATCAAAAACAAAGCTGATGCTGAAAACAAAAAAGCGGCGAACAGTGCCGAAGCAACATATCTTTACAGAATGATGCAGGATATATTAACAGATTTTAACCCGTCGGGAATAACGAAAACCGATTATTGTATTGTTAGTTTTGAAATTAACGAAAATGGCGGAATTAACAAACGTTATTTTGAAAGACGTTCAGCCGTTCCGGAATTAAACAACAAGGTTATGTATTCTTTACAGAAAACGACTATAGTTGAAGAACCACCGCAAAAGTTTGCGAATGTTCCGTTAAGCTTGAAAGTTGACTGTACGGCAAATGAACAGCAAGCGGAATGCAAAAGCAACCTTTACAGAAGTGTCACAGCCGAATAAAACAATACTAAAGTAGTCATATCAAAGGATACGAAGTGTTAAGTTCTGTCATTTTTTAGCCTTTTTTTTAATTTTATATTAAAATAATTAATATAGGATAAGACACCATTGGGGATATAAAAATGACAGAACAAAACTCTTATGATGCAAGTAATATTAGGGTATTGGAAGGCTTGGAAGCAGTAAGAATGCGTCCGGGGATGTATATCGGCTCGACAAGCCAAAGAGGATTGCATCATTGTATATATGAAATTGTTGATAACTCAATTGACGAATCACTTGCGGGATTTTGTAAAGTTATCAGAGTAACCATCAATAAAGACGAAAGCGTAACGGTCGAAGATGACGGACGTGGAATTCCCGTTGACATCAAGCCGGAAACGGGGAAATCGGCACTTGAAATTGTACACACGGTACTTCACGCAGGCGGAAAATTTGGTGACGGCGGATATAAAGTATCCGGCGGGCTTCACGGGGTAGGTGCATCTGTTGTTAACGCACTTTCCGAGAAGATGGTTGTAGAAGTTTCAAGAAGCGGTTTTGTTCACAGACAGGAATACTTAAGAGGAGAACCTGTTTCTCCTGTTGAAAAAATCAGAGAAACCGATAAAACGGGTACGAAATCAACTTTTTGGCCCGATCCTGAAATTTTCACGGAAACTACCGAGTTTGACAGAGATGTAATTGCAAACAGACTTCGTGAAATGGCATTTCTTAACAAAGGCTTAAAGATTATTTTCAAAGATGATAAGGCTGAAAAAGCGGAAGAACAAGTGTTCCATTATGAAGGCGGTATCGGAAGTTACGTTGAATTTTTGAATAAGAACAAAGAAGTTATGTTTGAAAAGCCTGTATACATTGATAAGACGGTAGACGGTATCAATGTTGAGGTTGCACTTCAATACACTGATGCATACGCAGAATCTGTTTTGAGTTTTGCGAATAACATTAATACGCACTTTGGCGGAACGCACTTAACAGGATTCAGAAACGCTTTAACTCGTGTATTAAATGATTATGCGAGAAAGAATAATATCTTAAAAGATAATGAACAAAATCTTTCCGGTGATGATGTTCGTGAAGGTTTGACGGCGATAGTCAGCGTTAAATTGGGCAATCCGGAATTTGAAGGACAAACGAAGGAAAAATTGGGTAATGCGGAAGTTACGCCGATTGTAAATGATGTTGTTCGTGAAAAATTCATGGAATGGCTTGAGTTTAACCCGAAATACGGTAAAACGATTATTGAAAAAACATTGCAGGCACAAAGAGCAAGAGAAGCTGCAAGAAAGGCAAGAGAGCTTACAAGAAGAAAATCCGTTCTTGAAAATTCAACTCTCCCCGGAAAACTTGCGGATTGTTCAAGCAGAGAAGCGGAAAAATGCGAATTGTTTATCGTTGAAGGTGATTCTGCGGGCGGTTCGGCAAAACAAGGCAGAAACAGAATGTTTCAAGCTATTTTGCCTTTGAGAGGTAAGATTTTGAACGTTGAACGTGCAAGATTGGACAAAATTTACGGTAATAACGAAATTCAATCTTTAATCCAAGCAATCGGCGTAAATATCAGCAGAAACGAAAATGATGTAGACATTGAAAAATTAAGATATCACAAAATTATTTTCATGACCGATGCTGATGTTGACGGAGCACACATCAGAACGTTACTTTTGACATTCTTCTTCAGATATGCAAGACCGCTTATTGAAAACGGATATGTATACATTGCACAACCTCCGTTGTATAAAATCACAATCGGAAAAACATCTGAATATCTTTATGACGACAGAGCTTTGGACAAGATGATGAGAGAACGTGGCGTAAAAGGCTTAACTCTTTCAAACCGTTCAAAGACGAGAAGTTATTCCGAATCCGAATTGGTAACGTTATTGGGAGATATGTCCGGTTATTATAACTCATTCCACAGCCCTGTAATGGCGGAAATTCCGGCGGTCATGGTCAGAGGTTTAATCAGATCCGATATTAAAGTTGAAGATTTTAACGACCACGAAAAAATGCAGGAAATCAATGCATACTTGCAACATTATCTTATTGACCACGCAGAAAATTACGGTATTACCGAAGCGAAAGATTATAAGACATTGCTCAAAGAAACAAGCGACGGCAAAATGATAATCAAGTTGGATAAGGGCGAAGGCGAAGCCGTAAGCATAACTCCGACATTGATTAAATCTAACGAATATCAAAAAATCAAGAAGTCTTATCCCGAAATCAGAAGTTTCCTTATTGAAGAAGAAAAAGAGCTTTATTTGGAAACAGAAACGGAAGAAATTGTCATTAAGTCATTTGGTGATTTGCAAAAAATCATCAATGAAAGAGGACAAAAGGGCATGACTCTTCAAAGATTTAAAGGTCTTGGAGAAATGATGCCGCAACAACTTTGGGAAACGACAATGGATCCGACAACGAGAACATTGTTAAAGGTAAATCTTGAAGATGCACAACTTTGTGACGAGTTGTTTGATATCTTGATGGGAGATAAAGTTGAACCTCGTCGGGATTTCATTGAAGCACATGCCGTATATGCGACAAACATTGATACATAATATTATTTGAGGGAAAGCACTTGAGTTCCTTTAAGATACTAAAAAAGACCGCAACAAAAGTCGTACTGCTCGTAATCATTTTGATTACGGCAGTTTCGGTTTTTTTGTTCCCGAATTGGTACGAAAAGCAGTACAAGAAGATTTGGGGATATTATTACGTTTACAAAGGAGATAAGGCGTATAGGGCGGCAAAGTATCAAAAAGCGGTTGATTACTATGTTAAAGGTTTAAAGTATTATCCGGAACATACTAAGGCAAGATGCAATCTCGGAAATATGTATGTTGTTTTTGAAAATTATTATGCAGCGGCGGATGCATACGATGAAGCGTTGCAATATGACCCGAATTATATGGTTTGCAGAATGGATTACGGTATTATTTTATCTGAACGGCTTGCAAACTATGATAAAGCGGTGCAACAGTACCATCAAGTTGTTGACTCAAAGCCTTTTGTTTTGTACATCCCGTTTATTTACAACAATTTAAAAAGCGTAAAAGCCAATCGTGGCTTGGCGTATTATAACATGGGTGTAGCATATAGAAACAAATCCATTTTTTTGGGTGATAGAACACTTGCGGCACATCAATATTTAAAGAAGGCAAAAGAGTCATATAAAGATGCCAAAAAGCTTTTGCCTAAAGATTATGATACACATTATAATTCCGCACTGACGAACCAACTTTTGGGAAATGTTAAGGAAGCGGGGCTTGAGTATTGTAAGGCAATACAATTGAAACCGTACAATTTTGAGGCACATTATAACTATGCACTGTTACTTCGGTCTTTAAAATTTTATAAAGAAGCGATGTCCGAGCTTGAAAAAGCGGGCATGCTTGCGGATAACGATGCGGATGCCGCCCAACTTAAATACATATATGAAGTACTGGGTGATGTAAGACAAAGGCTTGTAAATGCAGGAGAAATTGAATTTTTAAATTCAAGGGTTGATGAATCCGGCATGGATAGTTCAGAGCTTGCATATCGTGACGGAAAAGTTATACTAAAAGAAGATTCGGATAAACTTTTGACGAAAAGATTAAAAGCTTGTCCGAAAAAAGAATACTTTGAGGGTTTATAAATGAATTCAGATACAACACAATTCTTATTTGAAAACGCAAAAATTTATATGGAAGCACAAAGTTCACAAGAATTTGTGGAACGATTTACCAATTTGTTCAAACTGTACTACGGAATAGACCGTATGGACTTTTTGACGCTTGATTATAACACGGGTATTTTCCGAGATTTTGTCAAAGATTGGGTATATATTAACGACCCTGAGCAGCAAAAGAAAATCGGCGATGTTTTCTCTGAATTTCAAAAAACCACGGAAATATTTGTATTTAATAGCAAAGTTTACAGTTATGATTTGTCGGATGAAGAAATTTCGGAAATTAAAGCACAAAAAAATCCTGAAACAAACATTGCGTATTTCCCGATTTTTTCTCCGGAAAGAACATTTGGTGTAATCGAAATTGAATTTAAAGATTTAAGAGCAGGAATAGAAACAAATAAAGAATTTTTTGATATCTTAAAAATTATCTTTATGCAAATTTCAACGGCAATTTATAACAATGTCGTAAAAGAACATATGGCAACGGGCTTAAACTTTTATGATGCAATGAAAAACATTGCCAAAATTATCGAAAATCAATATGAATTAGAATACATCGTTCCTCAAATCGGAGAAATGGTAGACAGATTTATTTCTTCACACCTTATTTATATTTTTCTTCGGGATGAAAACGGACAATATAAACTTCTTTGGCCGTCAAATTGCCATAATGAAGAAATTTTCAAAATGCTTAATGAAGTTCAAGACAGAGTATTGATTTCAAACGACCACAGAATAGGTGTTTTCCCTATTTGCGGAGAAGACTCAAAACTCGGGGCGTTGGTTGCATATAGCACAATCGGCAAGTTGACGGAGAACGAAATAGACTACCTTGTTGAATTGACAAAACAATCCGGAATTACAATTCAAAGAGCAAATGTATATTCGGAAGTCTTAAAACACGCAACATTAGACGCTTTGACAGGGTTAAATAACAGACGACAATTCGAAATACGTTTAAAACAAGAAACAGCACAAAGTAAGAGAAAAAATACGGACTTGTGCGGATTGATGCTTGATATTGACCACTTCAAGCTTGTAAACGATACGTACGGGCATGCCGCAGGTGACTGCGTTATCAGAGGAATTGCGGAAATTATTTCAAAAACAATCAGAGAATATGATATCGCTTGCAGATACGGCGGCGAAGAATTTTTCGTATTGCTCCCGATGACAAAAATCGAAGACACTTATGCGGTTGCACAAAGAATTAGACAAAATATTCAAAACACAAAGATAGATATTCAAGAGGCTAAAGTAAAAGGTGTTCCTTATTTGCAAGTAACGGCAAGTATCGGTGTTAATTACTTTAACAAAAATGTTTCAGCGGAAGAATTTTATCAAGGTGCGGATAAAGCACTCTATCAATCAAAAATCAACGGCAGAAACAGAGTATCCATTTATGAAGAAAGCATGACAAAAGCAGACAACTAAAATGCAAGAAAAAGACTTCAAAATAAAAAAGAAAAATAATGAAAAAACGACCGCATACTCTGCGTTAACGCTTGTGTTGCTTGTTTTTATATTGCAAACGAGTTTCGGAATGGTCGTTAATATTTTGAGGAATATTGATACATTTACGAAATTGAAAATTGTCGGAAATGCAAACAGACACGCTAAAGTTGTAAATTATAATTTGCGATATGAAATGAAAAGTTTTAATTCCGCAAAAAACCTTGAATCAATTGCCCGAAATAACTTGAAAATGGCGGCACCTGACGAAATATTGCTCGTTATAAACCAACCTCAACCACAGCATAAAGAAGAAAAAAAGGATACAAATAAACCGAAAGAAAAAGGTATTTTCTTTAAAGAACGTTGATTTTAAAGAAAAAAATAAAAAGATACTGTTTTCAGACAGAAATCTTTTATGGTAAAATATTTGTGGGCGACGGGTATGAAGAAAAAAAATCTTTTTTACATTATTTTGATAGTTATTGTTGCATTGGCTTGCCTTTGGGCGTTTGTTTCGGCAAGCTATATCACTAAAAACTTCAAAAAAAAGTTGCTCAATGACTCTTTGGGAAAACAGGAAATCTCCATTCAGAACCTTTTGGTTACGGAAACAAAAGAGGATAAAAAATCGTGGGAATTATTTGCTGATAACGGATATTACGACAACGCCGAACAAGTTGCAATATTGAATAATATTGTCGGAAATTTTTATGATGATAACGGAGTCGTAGCAAGTTTTGAATCCTCAAAAGGAACATATAACCAAAAAACGAAAAAGATTATTTTATACGAAAGAACCCTGATAGTGTATAAAGACGGTTCCAACGTTTCGGCAAACAAAATGGAATGGCAGGGCAAAGACAGCGACATTACGGCAGAAGGTTCGGTAAGGCTTGAATTGCCGTCGAAGGTAGTGGTTGTTGCGGAAAAAGCGGCTCTTAGTTCTGATTTTAAACATTTAACGGTTTTAG
>CAZOGS010000043.1:0-1342 GCA_964579375.1 uncultured Muribaculaceae bacterium | reverse complement strand
GTTGTTGCGGAAAAAGCGGCTCTTAGTTCTGATTTTAAACATTTAACGGTTTTAGGAAGAACAAAAACGGAAATATACGACAACGGAAATATGGGAATTACAAAATGAGAAAATACATTACAGCAATAATATTAACGCTCTCAATTGCAGGCAGCGTATACGCAAGCAATTTATCCGTTGATTCGGAAATTCAGCACTATAACGAACAAAAGAAAAAGATTGAATTTAAGGGCGATGTAAAAGTTAAATATGATGATGTCAATGTCGTCAGCCCTACTGCGGAAGTTCTTTTGAACACCGAAACAGGCAAGCCAGAAACAGTTAAGTTTATGGAAAACGCTTATTCTTACCAAGTTAAAGCGGAAAAGAAGCATGAAGTAAAAGCAAAAATTCTTGAAGTTTCATTGCTGAATAAAGTTTTTAAGGCGGAAGAAAGAACCCAATCGACAATTTCCGAAAAAGGACAACCGACAGTTATTGTAACGGCAAATTCTCAAGAATATGACAATAAATCAAATACGATGAAGGCAAAAGGAGCAGTAATTATTAATTATCAAGATATCCAAGCCTTTGCCGACTATGCGGAAGTCAATTTGAATAAACAAAATGATGTGCAACGATTGACTCTTTCCGGAAATGCTATTGTTAAATATGGCAATTCACAGGTTAAAGCAAACAAATTTGTTCACCTTGCAGACAAAAAAATTACAACCGCAACGGGGAACGTATTTTCCGACATAAATACAGATGACACAAAAATTAAGGTCTGGTCGGATTTTCAACATGTTAATCAAACAGCAAACACAATCGGTGCAAGCGGGCATGTTAAAGTCGTTTATGAAGATTATGTCGCAGTGGGACCCAAAGCGACCGTTTACCCGAATAATCAAAACAAACTCAACAGAGTTGTGTTTATCGGTCGCTCAAAAATAACAAATAAAGGTTATTCCATAGAAGCGGATAAGATTGAAATGACATTAGACCCGAAAGATTTTAAAGCGGAAGGAAATGTAAAAACTTTGCTTCAAGATATCGGCAAAAAAACAGAGTTGTAGTAAATGTAAATGACAATCGTCGATAAAAAAATCTGTATTTAAATATTTTTAATATGAAAAGAGAACAATGTTCTCTTTTTTGTTTTTTTAAATCTTTTTAATTATCAATTGTAACGAATGTAACAAAAGCAGAAAGAGTGTAAAATTTTTGAGCATGAAAAAACATGCAAAACATGCATGGTGACATGGTTTCGGGATTGTTAAGCATGTAAAAGTGTTGTGAACAGGGGATTTGAGGCTATTTGTGTTACGAAATGTAAACAAAATCAAAAAAAAGATTAAAGTTT
>CAZOGS010000042.1:0-12283 GCA_964579375.1 uncultured Muribaculaceae bacterium | reverse complement strand
GAGTTGAAAACTCCTGTCGGAAAAATCCGTGAAGTTATTGATATCGAAAGACGAAGACACGTGATGTCTTTAGACCAAATTTTGTCGTATACGGATTCCGACGGGCAGGCTCTTTCCGAAAAAATCCCCAATGACAGTTATAATGCTCTTGCCGAATATCAAGAAAATAAAATTATGCTCAAAGAAGCCTTGAATAAATTAGAACCGTCGCTTAAAGAAGTGATTGATTTGAACTTTTTTCAAGATATCAGCCAAACTAAAATTGCCGAAAAGTTGGGTATTTCTCAAATGCAGGTATCGAGAAGGATAAAAAAAGCCTTAAAAGAACTTTTTGAAATAATAAATGAGGGACAGGATAATGACGGAACAACTGTATAATTTGTACGGATTTTTCATTTTTATTATCGGAACATGTATCGGCAGTTTTCTGAATGTCGTTGCACTTCGTGCTTTTACGGGAGAATCAATAGTTCTTCCTCCCTCGAAATGCCCAAAATGCGGAAACAAAATCAAACCCTATGATAATATTCCCGTATTATCGTGGTTGATATTGGGCGGAGAATGCAGAAATTGTAAAGCTCCCATCAGCAAACAATATCCGATTGTTGAATTTTTAACGGGTTGCGGATTTTTATGGTTTTATAACCATTTTGCTCATACCCTGCTTGAACTCGAAATTCAGTGGCAAAATCTTATTTTGTTACCGTTTTTCCTCATTATTTTCTCAATTTCAATGGTGATTGCAATTACCGACATAAAAGAAAAAGTTGTCTTTGACGTGCATACAATTTCTCTTGCCGTCGTAATTTTATTGTTTCAAACATTTGCTATGGGGGGAAACTTCGTACAACCGCTTATCTCTCTTATTGTCGGTGCTTTATCTATGGAACTTTTATCAGGCATCGGTTGGCTTATGGTCAGAAAAAGGGCTTTTGGAACGGGAGATACCTACATCGCCGCTTCAATGGGGGCTTTGCTCGGTATTAAGTGGTTCTTTGTCGCCCTTGCAGTTGCAGTAATTTTGCAGGTATTATGCGTAATTCCGGAATTTATTAAAAAATTATATGTAAGCAAAAATTATAAAGTTTTGGTTGCCGGCGGCATGTTTTTCGTTTTATTCATTCTCTATAAATTGCCGTTTTTAAGCTCTGCAAACGGAATTTTGCAATATGTTTTCATCGTATTGCTTGCGGTAACCGGAATTTATCTTTGCAAACTCATTATTACAAGCCAAAGTCTGAAAGAAAATCCGACATATTGGCCGTTCGGACCTTGCCTTTTGCTCTCAATGTTCTTGGTAGCCTTGTACGGCGGGATTATTAAACACTTTTTGATGACATTCTTTATGTAATTTAATTTGATTAAAAATCTCTGTTATAATCTTTGACACAAATAGTGTTATCGGGCATGATTGTACGATTGTGGCATAAATTTTTCGATGATAAAAATTATTTTTATCGAAAAAGGAGAAAATTATGTCAGAATTTGCAATTAAAATGGTACAGGATGCGGGAGTCGATGTCGATGAGTTATTGAAACTTTTGGTATCAAATGCGGCGTCCGAGATGTCAACATACTTTCATTATATGTTGTTGAGAACAAATTTAACGGGGATTGACGGTGAACATATCAAGTCGATTGCCGAAGCGGCAAGGATTGAGGACAGAAACCACTACGAAGCTTTAGTGACAAGAATTTATGAACTCGGCGGAAAATTGCCCGATAATCTTTCCGAGTTTTATGAAATGGCGTCATGCCCGCCCGCAAACTTGCCCGAGCCGAATAACGATACGATTGAGATTATAAGGATTTTAAGGGATGCCGAAAGGTGTGCAATGGCAAGATATCAAAAAATCTGTAAAATGACTTATGATAAGGATTTCAGAACTTATGACCTTTCACTTGCGATTTTGCATGAAGAAACAGAACACGAAAGTTGGTTTTCGGAATTTTTATGCGGAAAACCGTCGGGTCATTTTGTCAGAATAGGTGAGCCTTCACCGTTTGTAAGTAAATTTTTAAGATAATGATTTGCTTCGGATATTTTGCGAATGTCAACGAAACCGTGTCTTTTCGGCACGGTTTTTGCTTTGTACGGATAAAAGCTTGTTAACATTTTGTTACAAATTAATAAAAAGTTGATAAAAAATTAAAGTTTTTCCATTTTTTGCCGATAAACATGGTACAGAGGATTTTTGAAAGGTTTTAATGAATGAACATGTCAGTTACTTCGGTACAGGCAATGGTGACGGCACGTGTAGCGTCAGCACCGAAAAAAGTTGACGAAAGTGTTAATAACGAAAAACAACAAACAGAGGCATATTCTTCTTTGTATTCTAATGCGAGTCGTTCTTTGGCGTTAGCGGGAATTAATTTTTCCAAACCTGCCGAAAAGACACAAAGTGTTAATTATACAGAGGGAATTAATTGTTCCGTAACTAAAGAAACGACGGGCGATGTTGCCAATAAATGGTGGCAAGAAGAAATGAATTATGATAACCCTCCTTATTTGCCTAAATCAAAGGTTCAGCATATTAAATTAGAAGAAGATACAAAGTTTTGCCGAGTATATGACGGTGTAAATTCAGGCATGTTCGGTGGCTGGGTAATGAAATCTTCTGATATTGAAGGCTTGACTCCGGAACAAATTCAAGATAAATTTGCACTTCCTCAATGTCCTAAAATGATGTGTGACGTAACTATCCCGAAAGGCACGGAAATGCGAACGGGATTGTGTAATCCTCTCGAAGGTTGGGGCAAAGGCGGAGGTACTCAGTTCGACCTGATGGGACAAAGAGTAGGTACTTTTGAAAATGAACGGGCACTGCCAACTGCGGAGGAATTGGAGAAAATAAAGAATTAGCTAAAGCCGGGGGATAAAATCCTCGGCTTCTTTTATGTCGATTTTCGTCAGATTATGTTGATTTTCGGGCGAAAAATGGTATAATCAATCAAGAATGAGAGGTTTAATATGGAATTAAATGTTCAAATAAATAACAATATTTTAATTTTAAACGGCAAAGAAATTAAATTTGACCACAATGTCAGACAGTTTAAAACAATCTGTGATGATGTGGTTGTATTGCTTGCTATTCCTTATAATGACAACACTCTTGATAACATTTACTGCTATATGGCAAACGGTATTATTAAATGGCAGGTTCAGCCTATAAAAGATGCTTTCCCTGAAATGAAGCAGGTCTTTCCATTTGAGCAAATGAGCGTGATTGACGGTGAGCTTTCCGCTTCTGACTTCTACGGAAGAAGATTTTTTATCGATGTACAAACCGGAAAACTTACAAAGAAAGATGTTGTTAAATAATTTTTGAAATTTTTATAAAGAAAAAAGCCCTTTAATATTCTAAAGGGGCTTTCTTTTTTGTTAAACAAAACTATTCTTCTTCGTTGGCTTTTTCTTTTGATGTAAGTTTTTTATCGACTTTCCCCCTTTGTGCCAAAAGCAGGGCGACTTTTTCACCTTTTTCGTTTTTAAGGGTTTCTATTAAATTTTTTTCATTATATTCGTCGAGAGCTTGAGCAGGTTCCGTTAAATCCCAAAATTTATTTTTAATATAAATTACATCGTTGTAAGGAACGCCGAGAATACCTTCGTTGGGAAGAACAAATTGCATTTCTCTTAAAGTGGGGTTATTTTCATCTCTCGGTTGTTCATAATGAGTGACAATAGTATTGATTTTTGTTTCGGGCGTCACCATCAAAGCGGTTGTGAACAGGTTTGCATCCCAAATAAATCTTCTGTTTTCTTTATTAAAGAAGCTTGAAATTTCTTTTTGCGGGTTTTCCGAGGGGAAATACAGGGGGCTTTCGCATTTATCAACTTCTTCTTTGAAGTAAGAAATATTTTCATTCCAATAGAAAGTTGTGACGATTTGCCAAGCTGTGAGTGTCATTCCGCAAAGCAGAACGGGCACGTATAAATTTTTGATTAAAGCTGTATTTTCAGGAATTTTTTTTAGTCTTGCCAAGAAAATACATCCGAAAATCAGAGGTATTGCCCAATTAGGTGCTGTTCTTATATGCTGTTCATAAATCGGGTTTATAAACACTTGCGGGTTATGTAGCATATGGAAAAACAAATAAACGTAAATACCGCAAAATATTGTTACGATTGTTTTTGGAAGAGCTTGATTTCTCCTTAAAAGAATACATCCGACGATTAGTGCGAGAGTGACAAGTACGACTAATAAATTCAGCCTGTTCCAAAGAGGGAAGAAATTTATTGCTTCTCTTAAAAATCTGAGAAATTCTCCCTGTTCTTCTCTTGAGAGAAGGATGAAGAACAAATTATACGTAGATGCCGCTAATGAGCCTGCACCTATGATAATTTTCATCAAAAGGCTGTGAGGGTTTTCTTCATCGTAAAGGCAGGTAAGCATTATTGCAAATATAATTACGCCGAGGAATAACGTATATTCATACGTTTCGAACATTAATACGAGGATTGTAAATATACCGATTTTATCCCATTTCGTGTAATTAATTTTGCCCAATAAATAATTTAGCAGAACAAATTGTAAAGGTATGCCGATACAAGATTCAACAACCGAAAATATTTGATAGAGCAACACCATTGTGATGTATGAAAAAACACTCAAAAATAAGACGGTATATTGTTTTGTTCGTTTTGTAAGCTCGTAATTCCACCATAACCCCAAAACCGGCAAGAGGAACCAAGAAAAAGAGTAGATTGTATTGAAAACGATTTTGTTCGTAATATCTCTGAAGCAAAATCCCGTGAATAAAATAGGTGCTTGAAGTAAATAGTTGACCATTTTTCTCGGGTGTTCCGTGATATGAGTTAATGAAAAATTATTGTCGGCTACTTTGTTAAGAAAAACGGTCATATAGTAAGAGCCGTCCAAATACAAAACTCTTAATGAACAAGAAGCGTAAAAAACATAAAAGATTGTCGCCAATACGAACAACAGTCCTAAAATTTTTAAGGCTTTGTTTTGTGTTTTTTCCATCTTAAATCCTCTTTTTCTGTTAATAAAATAACATAAAATTAAAATAATTTGCTAAAATACTGCAAAAATTCTTTTTGTAAAGGGGTTTGTTTCAATTGTAAAATATTTAAAAAAAAATTTACGATACTAAATATTTTGAGATTTTCAGAATTTATTATGATACGATAATAATGTCGAAAGAAACAGATATGTTTTTTTTGGTAAGAATGGTTTATAAAAAGACAAAGAATATATGGTCAAGGAGAGTCGGAATGCAAGAATACCTTACTAAAGAAGAAATCCGTCAGTGGAGAAGTTCTCTTGAAAAAATTACGCTTGAAGAATATGCAGCAAGATTAGGCAAAGTTATTCAAGGTGAAAAGCACACAAATGACATGATAGATAAGGTAATGACGACGTCTTTGCACTCTATGTCTTCAACAACGGATTATTCCGTACATACGGAAAAGTTGGAAACTTTAACTTTGCACTCAATGTTCGAAAAGAAAGAACAAAAGGTGAAAAAAGAAGCTCCTGTTGCCAAAAAAGTAAAAGTTGAAGCAATTCATGCGGAAAACGTAAAGCCCGTAAAAGCGGAAAAACCCGTAAAGGCTGTTAAAGAAGTTAAAGAAACAAAAGAAGTTGTTCAAAATTCTGTTTCTCTTGAAAATATTACGTTTAAAAAGCCGCTTATTCCGAGAGAACAAATGATATTTGATTATCTTGTGCAAAACAAAGGAAATATTGTTTATGCAAAAGATATGGCAGCACTTTTGGAATTGCCGAGAGATTATGTATATAAATACATTAAAAACTTAAGACAAAAAATCAACGAAGACGTCTTATTCAATGCGGATAACGGCGGCTACATTTTAGAAATATAATAAGTATAAGAAGTGAAAATATAAAATGCCCAAAGAAAAACTGAAAATAGCCTTTCCTCATATGGGAACAATATCGTATGCTTGGCGTGCGGCACTCAGAAAGTTGGGTGTTACGGCTTATGTACCGCCTTATACAAACAAGAGAACTTTGTCGCTCGGGGTAAAATATGCTCCCGAAGCGATTTGTTTGCCTTATAAGTTGATATTGGGAAACTTTATTGAAGCTTTAGAGGGCGGAGCTGATTATGTTTCAATGATTACTTCTCCGGGGATTTGCCGTTTGGGCGAATACGGAAATTGTATCGAAAATGTTTTGAATGATCTCGGTTATAAAAACAAATACCTCGAACTTTCGTTATATGACGGTTTTAAGGGTATGTACGATTATCTTTCGCAAGCTAATTCAAAAGCTACTGTTTTTCAAAAAATTGATGCAATTTATACTGCCGTGAGATTTGTATTTGCTTTGGACAGAGTTGCGACGGTGCTTTCTTATTACAGAGCAAGAGAAATAACGTTCGGAACGGCAGAAAAAGCTTTTAATAAAGGGCTTGAACTTTTTGATAAAGCTGTTTCAATAAAAGATTTGAATAAAGCTGAAAAAGAAACAATCAGAATGATTAAAGAAACTCCGATTGACGAAAAAAGAGATGTTCTTTTCGTTGATATTACGGGTGAAATTTATATTGTACTTGATCCTTTTTCCAACCAAAACATCAACAGAGAGCTTGGAAAAATGGGTGTTCAAACAAGAACAAGCCTTACCGTATCGAGTTTTTTGAAAGATGCTATCATTCCGAAATGGTTTAAAAAAGGTGAAACACACTTGGAACGTGCCTTTAGACTTGCAAGACCATATCTTATGAGAGATATCGGCGGTGATTCTTTAGAGTCAATCAGTGACGTTGCTTTCGCCGATCAAAGAGGAATTGACGGAATTATTCACGTCAGCCCGTTCACCTGTATGCCGGAAATTGTTTCGCAAAATATTTTCCCGAAAATGAGAGAAAATTGTGAAATTCCGATTTTGACATTGATTATGGATGAACAAACCGGTAAAGCAGGCTATATTACAAGGCTTGAAGCTTTTACGGATTTGATGAGAAGAAGAAAACGCAAGAAATTGCAGGAAGAAAAAGAAGCTCAAAAATAAAGTTGTTTCTTATGATAAGTAGTCAGTGCTTGTCGTGATTTTTACTGTGCAATTATGCGGTAAGAATTGTTCAAAATGTGGTCTAAATATGCGTTTTTGTTAAATTTTGCCATATTGAATTTTGTTGTTTTTTATATTAAAATGAAAAGATGAACAGAGGTTTTTCACATACAGAAATTGCGGAAATATTAAAAAAACTTTTTTTAGTATTCCTTTTTATTCTTCCTGCTTTTTGTATGTATTATGTAGATTGTGTAATGCCGATTACAAGTCATGAAATATTTATTCCATACGGTAAAAGTATTTTTCAACCTGAACACGGTCGATACGTTGCATCATTTCTATATAATTTCCTTTTTGAAAAATTACCCGTTATTTTGAATGTTCATGTGGCTGATTTAAGAACTACGTGGATTGCTGTTGTTGCTATTGTTTCTTCCGTTGTAATTATTTCCGTTATTTCATACGGTATTATATTGTTTTCAAATAAAGAAAATAAGCTCAAGATAAGATATTGGATTATTTTTTATTTATTGACCTTTTTTATTTTGTTTAACTCTCGAACGGAAATATTTCTTCATCGTGATTTAATTGAATTCTTTGAATATCCTTGCAGTTTAATTGCGTATTTACCGTTTTTATGTATGGTTTTCCGGTTCTTTGTAAAAGATAAACTTCCTTCTGACAGGGAATATGTATTGTTCTTAATTTTGGCATTTTTTACGGGAATTACGTTGGAGCAGATAAATATTCCGGCTCTTTTGTTTTTATCTTCAATAACCATCATAGTCGGTATTGAATATCTAAAATCTAAAGACAATTTATTTTTGAAGCAAAAACTTAAAGTTTTTTCAGTTGCTTTGTTGGTAAATTGCATATCTATTCTGCTTTATTATGTACATTCAAGTGACCACATACCGGTTGATAAATATATGACTTTGTTCGGTAGTTTGGGCTTTTTTCGGGAAATAACGAAGAGGGTAATATTAGATTATTGGATAGCTTATGTTTTTATGGCTTTGGGAATGATTGCAATTTTGTTAAGCAAAAAACAGGAAGGTCATAAGTTAATTTTATCGGTAATGATCAATACGATATCTTTGTTGATTTATTACTACATCGTCTGTTACGGCATATTTTGTTTCTATGATGTTACTAATTTGTTGGAAAATTGCAAATATTTTCTTATGCTGTTGTGCATATTGATTTTCCAAAATTTTGTTTTGTGGGGATATTTCTTTGATACGAATGTTGTTAACTTCAAACCGTCAAAACACATTTATTTAGCCCTTGCTGTTATTTATTTGTCTTTGTTTTTATATTTGTATAAGGATTTGACACCTTTGAAAAATTTTCTTGAATATCATCGCCAAAGACAATATTATTTTGAAAAATGTTTAATTCAAGAAGTTTGGAAAAAAGATATTGTCGTTCCGAATTTTGAATCGGGAAATATTGACAGAAATTTGTTATATTCTTTGTTTATATTGCATTATCCTGATTTTGAAGAAGTCAAAACAGTTGCGATGGATAAAAATTTCATATTGGAAGATGTGATGGATAAGGAAGAAATTTCGAAGGGTAAATTGAAATTTTCAAATTTTCCGAAACATAGAATAATGAAATATAAGGGTGAATATTTTTTTAGTATCGAAAAAGTTAAAGAGGATGAAAATTATGCCTACTATGAAATAGTTAAATAAGGTATGATTGTTGGTATGATTGTTCATTTGTGTATCAAAATGTTTTAATACAAATTTCATAACCGATTTTATAACTTTGTTTGAAAAAAATATATGCCATGTTAAAATGGACGAGAAAAGTTTTAAGTTTGCGGTGGAATTGTTATGAAAAAATTATCTTTAGCTTTTGTTTGGCACCTTCATCAACCTAATTACAGAACGCCTAACGATGATGTAATGTTGATGCCGTGGACAAGACTGAACGCCGTGCAGACTTATTCGGGCATGTTGGGTTTTATGGAAAAATTCCCTAAATTGAAGTTGAATTTTGACATTTCGCCGACACTTTTAGATGCGATTGAAGGATATGCCGAAGGTAAAATCAGCGATATTCACCAAAACTTAACACTTACGCAGGTAGAAGACCTTTCGCCCGATGATTTGGAATTTATTTTAAATTATTTCTTTGATTTGGATTACGGCAAATATATTGCAAAATATCCTCGTTTTGAAGATTTATACAAACGCAGATTTGCAAAAGAAGAGATTGACCTTGATGAATTTTCAATGTCGGGTTATTCCGACATAATGACGATGTTTAACCTTGTTTGGTTTAGGGATGAACAGCTTAAAGAGTATCCCGAAGTCGAAGAAATTGCCAAAAAAGGTAAACATTATACAAATAAACATTGCGTTACACTTATTAACGCTCAAAGAGATATTATTCAAAAAATAATCCCGACATTTAAAAAATATCTTTCGGAAAATAAGATAGAAATATTGACCTGTCCGTATTATCACCCGATTTTGCCGATTGTTTCGGATATGGATAGTGCAAAAAGTCCAAACCTCAGAACTCCGCTCCCCGGTAGCGATATAAAAATGCCGGATTGTGCAAAAGCACAAATTGAAATGGGTATTAAGCGGACAGAGGAAGTCTTTGGGGTTAAACCGAAAGGAATGTGGCTTCCCGAACAGGGAATAAGCGGGGAAATTGCCGAAATGATTGCGGATAGCGGGCTCGAGTGGACAATTTCCGATGAAACGGTTTTGTCGGGAACTATCAAAAAAGATATTATCCGTGACTTTAAGGGCTTTCATCAAGACCCGTTTGATTTGTGTCAGACATATTCTTTAAATTTTGCAAATAATCTCAAGGTTGTTTTTAGAGATTCTGTTTTGCCGAATTTAATTTCGTTTGAGTATCCTAATTATGATGCGAAAGTTGCCGCTCGTGACCTTTATGAGCGTATCAAAGTCGTTTATTCAAAATTTATTAACGCACCTTCAAAAAATCATTTGCTGACAATTGCCATGGATGGTGAAAATGCTTGGCATAACTACAACGATGGCGGTAAGGAATTTTTGGAAGAACTTTACGGCTTAATCGAAAACGATCCGACATTGGAAACGGTTTTGTTAAGTGATTATATTGAAAACGTCGACCACGTGCAAAAATTGGATACTATTAAGTCGGGTTCGGGCGTAAATAATGATTTCCGTTTTTGGACAGCGGAACCGATAAAAAATATGGCTTGGAGATATCTTTTTAATACGTATGAAGATTTAAAGAAGTTTGCAAAGGAACGCCCCGAAGATGATTTAGGCGTAAAAGAAGCTTGGGAACACCTTTATACCGCACAAGGAAGCGATTGGTTTTGGTGGTTCGGTGAACCTAATGATTCCGGACAAGACCATTTGTTTGACTTTTTGTTCAGAGAACATTTGAAGGCTGTTTATTCTTCGTTGAATTTGCCTGTCCCTGAACATTTGGATAAGCCTCTTTTCTCTTTGTCGGGCAAACCGTCAAGAGTGCCGAAAAGCTTGATTTCACCACCATTAACGGGTAAAAGAGATTATGACGGAGAATGGAAAAATGCCGGCTGTATCGATATTTCTTCTTCTCCTTTGATGCAGGAAAATAAACTCTTTAACAAAATTTATTTCGGTGCCGATTATGATAATCTGTATTTGCTTTTCGATGTAAATCAGTATGTCTACAACCTTAGCGAAAGCGAAGAACCGATTTATCAGGTTTACGTATACATTAAGACGAATAAAGATGAATTCCAATATTCAGCCCCCGTCCGCCCTTTAAATAAAACGGAAAATGTTTGTCAGTTAATCAAAAATGCTTATACCCACGAGGTTAAAATAACCTTTATGCAGGGAAAACTCTATCCGTTTTTCTTTTCAAAGGCTATGAAAAATAATCTTTGGGTTATGGAAAAAAATAATTCCATTCAATGCATCTATGATGAGGTTATCGAGCTGAAAATCCCGTTTGAAGATTTGAATGTGAAAAGTGGTGAAAAAATCGATTTCTTCATTATTAACGGTACTTTTGGACGAATTGAAGATATCTATCCTCAGGATTTGTGGCTTACAATAAAACGTCCGGAATAACGTTTTAAGGAAGGAATGCCCTAAACGGTATTGAGGGGAAAATTACTTGTAATACGGCTTGAAGGCATCGATTTGGTTGATTAGAGTGTCAAATTTGCCGTCGAAGGTTATGCACCTGTCGTCAATGTAAACCCAACAAGGTTCTTTTACGTTTGTAACATCAGAAATTAAATCGGTAAGACCGTTTTCGATAACCCATTTTGACGCAAGTAACCTGTTTCTTGTCGTGAAAAGTTTTACATCATAATTTTTTGATAAATCTTGCAAAAATTCTTTCGCCCCGTTTTTTATGGGCGGAATGAAGTTCCTGTCGAACTTCCCGACATATTCGTTCAAAACTCCGTCTAAATCTATAAGTATTGTTTTTTTGAACATTTTTACCTCTGTTTATGGTAATAATGTTATAACATAATAGTAATAAAATATGCAATAATAAAGTTACAATATTCTTATAGCTAATTTGGTACTAATATGCATAAGAAATTGAGAACAATCGGAAACAGTTGGGGTTTGATAATACCTTTGCCAATATTGGAGCTATTGAAAGTAAATCCTGTTTTGGATGATGTCGAGTTGATTGTTGAAAAAGATGTATTGACAATCAAAAAATATGTTAAAAAAGAAAATAATAAATAACTTATATTGATAAATCTTGCAAAAATTCTTTCGCCCCGTTTTTTATAGGCGGAATTAAGTTTATGTCAAATTTTCCGATATATTCGTTCAAAACTCCGTCTAAGTCTATAAGTATGGTTTTTTTCATCTTCTTGTCGTGCTATTTGCCTGTTAATATCTGCTCGATTATAACACATAATTTTTTGTATGACAAATAGCACGATAAAATTAATACAAGAAAATATTAAAAAGTATAGAAAAGAGCGTAATTTAACGCAAGAAAAGCTAAGTGAAATTTGTAGTATTTCAACTGATTATTTATCTGAAATTGAGAGAGGGAAAAAAGTCCCAAGTTTAAAACGATTACTTATAATTGCAAAAGCACTTAACATTCCGGTTGGAAAGTTATTTGAATAATGGGATTGTCGGTTGGGCATACCTGCCCAACAACGCAAACGAAAAGAGATTCTTCGGCAAAGCCTCAGAATGATGAGAAATCCTCAGTTTGACTGCATTTCCTTGTCATTACGAGGAGTGCAACGACGAAGTAATCCATTGGGCAAATGAAAATATCTA
>CAZOGS010000041.1:4022-12317 GCA_964579375.1 uncultured Muribaculaceae bacterium | reverse complement strand
ATGGAAGTTTTAAACAGCTTCGGAATGAAAGCGAAACAAATTGAGGTTGATGATTCTTTTGATGAAAAAATCAAACAGGGAATAGAAAACAAGACTGTTTTTGGGGCATCTTCAAAGTCCGAATTAAAGAACGAACAAAAACTAACGGAAAAATATAACATTACTTCCGGTCACGCATACGGAGCAAAACCTTATTATGCTGAAAACGGCGATGTAAGAATAACCGTTACAAACCCTTGGAACACAACATTCTCGACGGATTTGTCGTTGGAAGATTTTAAAAAGATGTTTGATTTTGTAACTTTTGCGGAAGAATAATTGAGATTTTTGCATTACCGATTTATCCCCGTGAAAAAATTGATTTAAGCCTCGCTAAATTTACACACAAAAGCAATTACGGTTCTTTGAGAAAACCCGTAATTGCTTCAGCTTAATCATTCAAAAGTTTTGTTAAACCCGTCCGTACATATCTTCGTAGCGAATAATATCATCTTCCGAAATGTAGTCACCCTTTTGAACTTCAATGATTTTCAAATCGGTATCATACGGATTTTGCAACGAGTGTTTTGCTTGAACGGGAATATCGATACTTTGTCCCGCCTCGAGGTAGTTTTCAGTATCATTTAAAACAACCGTTGCTTTTCCTTCGAGAACAACCCAATGTTCCGAACGATGGTTGTGTGATTGGATAGAAAGTTTTTGTTTCGGAGAAACGCAAATGACTTTCGTCAAATAGCCTTCACCCTCTGCAAGACAAGTATACCAACCCCAAGGTCTGAATACTGTTTTGTGTACCAAATGGGCTTTGTTATCGTCTTTTTTGAGTTTTTCAAAAACATTTTTAACGTGCTGCGAACAATCCGATTTGCAAGCGAGAACGGCATCTTCCGTGTTAACCAAAATCACGTCCTCAAGCCCGATAGCCGCAACAATTTTTTTGTCGGTGTAAATGAATGAATTTTTCACATCTTCAACAATTGCGTTACCCTCTAAAACATTGCCGTCAGCGTCTTTTTCGGTTATATCATACAAAGATTGCCAAGAACCCAAATCACTCCAATCGGATTGAAGTTTGCAGAGTACAATTTTGTCTGATTTTTCCATAACGGCATAGTCAAAGGATATCGAAGGCATAAACTCAAAAACACCGTATTGAATATTCATTGAGTCTTTATAATTTAATTTTGAAAGATTTTCATAAATTTCTTTTGAATGAAGGGCAATTTCTTCAAGCAAAGTTGAAACTTTTGCCATAAAAATACCGCTGTTCCAGAAATAATTTCCTTCGAGCAAATATTTCTGTGCAGTTTTAGCATCGGGTTTTTCGACAAAACAATCGACATCATAAACATCATCCGATGAATTTTTGGTTTTAATATAACCGTAACCTGTTTCAGGGTACGTAGGCTGAATACCGAAGGTTACTATTTTTCCGTTCTTTGCCGCATCAATACCGGTTTCGACACTTTTTGCAAACCCGTCAAAATCTTTAATCAAATGGTCGGAAGGAACGATAATAACAACTTCGTTTTCGTCTTTAATCTGCTTCAAATACTCAACACTTGCCGCAATTGCGGGTGCGGTGTTTTTTGCAATCGGTTCAGCCAACACCGTCGGTGCCGAACAAATTTGCGAAAGTTGAAATTTCACATCAGAAGCGTGTTTTATATTTGTTACAGCAAGAATGTTTTCTGCCGGAATAAAATTTTCCAAACGTTTAAAGGTGCTTTGTAACAAGCTCCTTTCTCCGTCAAGCTTCAACAGTTGTTTCGGACACAACTCTCTGCTTAATGGCCATAATCTGCTTCCCGAACCGCCGGCTAATATTATTCCGTACATTTATTTTTTCCTTATTTATATATCTTGTAAACTACAATTTCACCTTTGCAAATCATTGCTTCTTCGGGAACATTACCCAAATTATTTTCATCCAATTCCGCAGGCCGTTTCACATAACAATTTGCGATGCGAAGTTGGCTTGCATTCATCTTCAAAGCTCTGATTTTGCACTTTTCATTACCGTTTTTTCCGGCATGAGCCGAACCCGATAATGTTCCCCAAACCGTAATATCACCCGATGCTGAAATTTCCGCACCTTCATGGCAATCTCCGATTATAACTAAATTTCCCTCAAATGAAATAAATTGCCCCGCACAAATCGTCTGTTTCAAATACTTTGTCGGAAAAGCTTCCAATTCAAAATCATATTGGGTATATTCCTTTTCTTCCGCAATCGGCGTTTCTTTCAACGAACGGAATTTTTCTTCCTTCAAACCCGTTGATGCAAATACATCATCTAACTTTCTTTCCGTGCTGTAAATAACATCAAGTTCTTCTTGGATTTCTTCGGGTTTCGGAATATCGAGAGGAATGTCCTCAAGCGTTTTTATTCCCGCTGTTTCTTCTTCTTTTATCATCAAATCGGAATTATCTACTTTTGTTTCAAAAGTTTCAGCATAAGGAACAGTTGGAATTTCTTTATTTTCTTGTTCTTCCGGATTGTTTTCGCCACCGACGGTTTGTTCGTCTTGACTGTTTTGCTCCTCGTTTTGGGCATACAAAACATTAACTTTTTCATTTTCGTTATCGTTATTTTCAACCGTTTCTTCTTGTGATTGGGATTTTGCCCAATTATTATTTGAAAAACCGTTTTCAAAACTTTGAACTTGTGATTGTTGTTCAACCCATTGTTGATTTTTTTCTTCAAAATTAAGATTTTCTTCCGTCGTTTCAAATTTTTGAGGTTGAAGCTCGACCGTTTCGCCTTCGGGCTGATACGAGAGATTTTCTTGTGTTGGTTGATTTTCTTCTTGTTGCTGAGTTTCGGGTGTTTCATTTTGTTCAAAAGAAATTTCTTCTTTTTTTACGGGTGAAACATTCGGAAACATTTCCGGCTTAACTTCCGTGTACACTGTTTCTTCAACCTTAATATTATCTGTTGAAAAAGCAATATCGGGCACCATATCGTTGGAATTTTGATATACCAAACCTGCCGAAATTGCCGCATTTCGGGTAATATCAGACTTTCCTTCAACAATTGCCACCGTTGAATTTATACTTTCAATCAATGATTTAATACTTAACAATTGAGATTTGTTAAAATCAATTCTGCCTAACTTTAATTTTATTCTTTGGTTTCTTGCAGGCTCAGCCTCAAGAATTGAACTTAAGTCATAAACAACCTCTGACGGCGTATTCAAGTAACTTAAGTCTATTAAATATAAATTGTCGTTAAATCCTTGTACCATATTATTTCACTTTATAAAAAATCCACTTTAAGATTATAACATACATTTTTCAATGTTGTATTTTTGTAAAGTTTTTCCGTTTGATTTTTCATAATTTGTACTTATAAAAAAAATAGGTAATAATGTTTGTTATGGAGAATAAAGTGAAAAAAATATTAATTTCAGCAATCGTTATTGCTTTGACGAGTTCATTCGCAACGGCGGGAGAAAGCAACAAGTATCAAATTACAACCGAACAAGCTTATGTTACACAAAGGACGGCGGTAAATGCCGATGAGGACGGCGATACTATTTTTACAAAGCCGCAATTCATACCGCAATATGAGCCCTACATGCCGCATGTTCCGGAAATGAAGAAGAACGAAACAACAACCGCCGACAAGACGGTCATTCCTGCCGTTAACGTTTCAAAAGAATTAAAAGAAAAATATGCAAAAATTACCAAAAGTGAAAAGTTAATCGAAGCATGTGAGTTTTTGAAAGGAACTGCGGGCGATTTTTCGTATCGTTCAATTTTCGGTAAAAACAGAACATCAAAACCTATCATCATTGAATTTGCAAATTTTTCAAGGGATAAATCAATCAGCAACAAAGATGCCATAAGCTCATTTGTCGGAAACAGGTACAAAATAAGAATAAACGACAAGTTTATCTCTTCACCGTCAGCGGCAATTGCACCGATTTTGGCAAGAGAAGCCCTCGTTAACAAAGACAAAGACGAGGATGATTTAATTGAAGCCGAACAACTTCAAGTTGCGGTTTGGTCACAGATTTTGGAGAAAAATCCCTACCTCAACGAAAGTCAAAATGTTCTTGTAAAAATGCAAAATTCTTTGCTTGATGTAACGGATGTCAGCGACTATTCATCGTTCCTCGAAACGACCGAAGCACCGAAAAATCAGCAAAGAACACAAGTAAATAAACCCCAAAAAGATAAATCGGCACCTCCGCAAAAACCCACTCGAGCTTTCGGCAAAGCTCCGCAAGGTGCTCCGTTGCAAACTGACTTTGATGAAAACGAAAAACTTCAAAGCAAAAGGGTTGAAAGTGAAATTCTTGCTTTTGACGAAGAAGAGTTAAAAGCTCGATACAAAAAAGTCACCACAGAAACAAGAATTATGGAAGCTTTAGAGTTGTTAAAAGAGAGCCGAGGCGGTGTTTTTTCACATACGGCAATTATGGGAAGCAATCCGACTCACAAACCGATTGAAGTCCAATTTAAAGATTTATCTCAAATAAGTCCTAAATACGCATCTTTTGACGCTTTAGGCTGGAGAAAAGGGGTAAAGGGAAAACGAAGCGACAAGTTAAGTATTTACATTAACCAAAAACATTTCGATGCCCCCGCAGGTGCAATTGCGGCACTTCTTGCCCACGAAGCGTTACATCAGGATGAATTTGATTCTCTGAACGAAGAAACTTACGCTTGGACAATGGAAGCTTTCGTTTGGACTCAAATGTGCGATAAATACCCAAATTTAGAGGAAATTACACATCCTCTCGTCACACGTGAAAATATCCTCAAGAAACTTTTGGAAAAAGGAGAATACACGAACAAATACATCAAAAAATCCGTCTTTTCAAACCCGAGCTACTCAACGCTTCCGGTTCGTTCCCCCGGATTTGAAGATGAAATTTAAGTAAAAACGCACCTTTATTTACAAAATTTGAAATATTCAGTAAAAAATTTAGCGGGTTGCTCAATTGCAATCCGCTAAATAATTTGTATAATTTTTAAAAACTTACGCCCGATGGAAAAATTATTTCAAATAATCAAAATAGTTGATTTTGAGGGCATTTCGAACATCGTTTAATGTTTCTGCGGCGGCTTCTTTTGCAACAAAAGTGCCTTGTTTAAGAAATTCATAAACTTCCGATGTACGATTTTCCCATTCTTTGCGGCGATTTCTAATCGGCTCAAGCTCTTGTTGAATTACGTTATTCAAGAATTTTTTAACCTTAACGTCACCGAGTCCGCCTCTTAGATAGTGAGCTTTCAACTCGTCAAGATTTTGATATTCGGGCAAAAATTCCGCAAAATGTTCATCACGGCAGAAAGCGTCAAGATAGATGAAAACGGGGTTATTTTCCGTTTCTCCGGGGTCTTCCACTCTTAAGTGATTTGGATCGGTAAACATTGACATAATTTTTTTCTTTATGACATCAGGTTCATCCGAGAGATAAATACAATTGCCTAAAGACTTACTCATTTTAGCTTTTCCGTCTATTCCCGGTAATCTCAAACAAGCACTGTTTTTCGGAAGCAAAATATCCGGTTCGACCAAAGTTTCACCGTATAATGAATTGAATTTATGCACAATTTCACGGCATTGTTCAATCATCGGTTTTTGGTCCTCTCCTGCGGGAACTGTTGTTGCCTTAAAAGCTGTTATATCGGCAGCTTGACTGATAGGATAAACGAAAAATCCGACAGGGATATTCGCTTCAAAATTTCTCATTTTAATTTCGGTCTTAACGGTCGGATTGCGTTGTGCTCTCGAAACAGTAACCAAATTCATATAATAAAACATCAATTCCGTTAATTCGGATATCATAGATTGAATAAAGATGGTTGATTTTTCGGGATTTATTCCGCAAGCCAAATAATCCAAAGCAACCTCAATTATGTTTTCACGAACTTTTTCGGGATGTTCGGCATTGTCTGTCAAAGCTTGAGCATCGGCAATCATAATGTAAATTTTATCAAAATTACCTTCATTTTGCAGTCTTACACGTTCTCTCAAAGAACCCACATAATGTCCCACGTGAAGTTTTCCTGTCGGTCTGTCGCCCGTTAAAATAATTTTACCCATTTTATTCTCCTGTGATGTATCAATGGTAGAACAAATTTGCTTTTTATTCAATAATTTTACCATATTAAAACTCAGCAAACGAAAAACTAACATTTTTGTATTTTAATATAGACAGAAATTATTTTGATAAGACGGTAAAAATGGACAGTAATTTTCGTGATGCAAAAATATTGATAGTAGAGGATGAACCGCAGATAAATCGGCTTATTGAGCTTGTTTTGCAAACCGAAGGATATTATAAAATCAGAAAAGCTTTTGACGGCGAAGAGGCACTGAATTTAATCAAAACGGAAAAGCCCGATTTAATATTAATGGATGTAATGATTCCGAAAATTGACGGATTTACTTTATGTAAAAAAATCACGGAAAACAAAGATTTAAGCTCCGTACAAATCATTATGCTGACCGCAAAAAAAATGGAAGAGGATATTCTGAAAGGATTTGAAAGCGGGGCTGTCGATTATATTGCCAAACCTTTCAGCAACAAAATTTTGCTTGCAAGAATAAAGGCAAGACTTTCTCACACAAACATTAATTCAGACAAAAAAGTTTATAAAAACATTGAACTCGACAGCAGGTGCAAAATCGTAAAAGTTTCGGGCAAACAGGTTGACTTAACGAAGTTTGAATTTATTCTTCTTGATATTTTTATGGAAAATACGGGGACGGTTTTTTCACGTTCACAACTTTTATATTTTTTGCGTGGAAATGACGGATTTGATATTTCGGAGCGGGCTGTTGATGTTCAGATTGTAAATTTAAGAAGGAAGTTAGGCACATTCGGTTCAAACATAGAAACGGTGCGTGGCGTCGGATATAAATTAAGGGAAATACAGTAAAAGATGAAAAAACGTGATTTATTTTGGGTAAACAGAATTATTGTCTTTTTTGCGGTAACAATCGTTTTTGGAGTAATTTCAATATTTAACATTTTACTGTTCAATGCATCTTATATGAAAGAGGAACACGAAGAATTATCGGTATCAAAAAAGCAAATAGAATGGGTTATCATCCCGTTTTTGGAGCAAAAAAACTTTTCTAAATTGAAACAATATTGTGATGATTTCAAATTACAGGACACGGAATTTAGAATTTTTGACGGAAACAAAAAGCTGCTTGCGACCTCAAATCCCGACAACACCTCTCCGTTACTTGAAGCGAACAGTGAAATTTTCAACAAAAAATACAGTAAGTTCAAAATATACAAACTTGCCGTTAAAAACAGAAAAATCGGAGTAAGAGAGAAGTATTTCATTGGTGATGAAAAATATTATCTTGAAATTACCGTTTCTCAGGCTGATGTAATGAAAACCGTCTTAAAAGCACAAAAAAATGCTTTAATTTTTGTGGCAATCTGCCTGTTATTTATTATTTCACTTTTGATACAAAATTTTTCCACGTTAAGAAAATCATTTAATAAACTTGAAGACAGCGTAATTGACGTTGCGAACGGCAATTTAGACGCAAATATTGAAATTCCGTCAATTAATTTATTGGAAGAATTGACCGTATCGATAAGGAAAATGGTAAAAAAATTAAAATTACAAATCGCACGACTTTCGCAATTAGAACAGTACAAAAGCAACTTTTTGCAAAACATAACTCACGAGATAAAAACGCCGATTACCGCCATAAACTCTGCAATTGAGCTTTTGGAAGCAAAAAATTCTCTCAGCGAAAACGACAAAGAATGTTTTGACATTATCAGATTTCAAATAAAATCCATTGACAAACTCGTAAACGACATATTGAAGCTTTCCGAAATTGAAGTTGAAAAAACGAACGAAAACAAAAATTTCCAAACATTCAACCTAAACTCAATGATAAAGCGGGTTATTGAATATATGAGTTTTACCGATACAAAAATCAATTTTATTCAAGATGAAGAAATAGAAATTTGTGCAAACGAAGAATTGTTGGCGACCGCACTGTCAAATTTATTGACAAATGCCATCAGATATTCGGGTACGGATAAGATAGACGTCATTTTAGAAAAACAAAATGATTGCATACAAATTTCCGTTAAAGATTACGGAATAGGCATAGCAAAAGAACATTTAGAGCACATTTTTGAACGTTTTTACAGAGTTGACAAAAACAGAAGCCGAAAATTGGGAGGCACCGGCTTAGGGCTTGCCATCGTAAAAAACATCATCGAGCTTCATAACGGCAGCGTAAGCGTTGAGAGCGAAGTCGGAAAAGGAGCATGTTTTATATGCAAAATTTAAAAACGG
>CAZOGS010000041.1:0-3922 GCA_964579375.1 uncultured Muribaculaceae bacterium | reverse complement strand
TTGTTTCTTACGGATTTTATATATTATTTTGCCTTCTTTTAGGAACGTCAAAATATCAAATCGCACTTGTTTTAGCGTGGATTTTTTCTTCCGTTATTTCTTTCACCGTTCAAAAAAAATTCGTTTTTCAAAGCAAAGGCAACCCGTTCAAAGAATATGCAAAATGTTGTGTCAGTTGGAGCATAAGCTATTTTATCAATGCTTTGTTTTTGGAAATAACCGTTCAATTTTTCAAACTGAATGTATTTGTTGGACAAATCGTATCAACATTGACGGCTGCCGTTTTTACGTATGTTTTATTCAGAAATTTTGCGTTCAAAAAAACTTTTTAATTTTTCGGCAAACTTGCACCTTTTTCAATGAAAAAAGCCCGACTGTTTCTTATTTGATTAAAGGCAAAAGTTATAAATTCACTGTTTTGTCTATTTGGTAGAGCGGTCTGTTTTTAACTTCAATCAGCACTTTGCTCAAATATTCCCCGATAATACCGAGTGACATAATGATTATTCCGCTGAAAAAGGCGATAGTCATTATAATTGAAGTCCATCCGGGGATTGAAAAGTCATTCAGATAACTCAAAGTTGCATAAATAATAATGGTAAAACTTATTATCGAAGTAACAACGCCCGTGACGGTTATTAACCTCAACGGCAAAACGGAAAAACTCGTAATTGCCGTCCAAGCCAAACTCAATAATTTACAGAAAGAATATTTCGTTTTTCCGGCGAGTCTTTCTCTTCCGTCATAAAAAACATCACAAGATTTCAGACCCAAATTTTGAACAATTCCCCTTAAAAAAATAGTTTTTTCCTTGTATGCTTGCAATAATTTTACGGCTTTATCGCTCATAAGCCGAAATTCCGAATGATTTTGCCGAATTGAAATTCCGATACAATTCATAAACTTATAAAAAAGCAAAGCCGTATTTTTTTTGAGAAAAGAATCCTGTTCTCTTTTTTTTCGGCAGCCGTAAACTATTTCATAGCCCGAAAAATATTTTTTCACCATTTCTACAATCATCAGCGGATTATCCTGTATATCGGCATCTATTGTCACAAACATATCGGCATGAATTGTGTCCATGCCCGCTAAAATCGCATATTGCTGACCGTAATTTTTATTGAGATTAATAAGGGCAAGATATTTGTTGGTTTTGCACTGTTCTTCGATAAATTTTGCGGTATTGTCTTTGCTTCCGTCATTTACGTACACGATTTTGCTCTCATCGGAAACGAGATTGTCTTTTATCATAAGACTCAACAGTGAGGATAACTGCTCGATTGAATATTGAATAATTTCTTCTTCGTTATAGCAAGGTGCGATAATTGCCAATTTATTATTTGTCATCGTCAAGCCTTTCTATAACGGAAAATTTGATACCTTTTTCTTTTGTTTTTACGGGAAGATTTTTTATGTGTTTGTTTCTGATGATAACAATATGGTCATTTTTGCTTAACTCATTTTTGAGCCAATCAATATCTTCTTCCGTTTGAAAATCAATATGGGATTGGTTTCCGTAAAATGAGAGAGAATATTTTTGCCCCGTAAGATAGGTGGAAATTGTGCAATTTTTCTCTTTTGCAATCTTCGCAAAGTACATTAAATCATTTTGCCCGAAATGATAGTTAAATTGATAGACAAAAGGCATTGTAAATCCCGCCAAAAGTGCCATAAATATTACAATTGACAAGAATAATTTAAGTTTTTTCTTTTTGAAAATAAAAAACCAATTCATTGCCACAAAAGGTATGAAAATCAATAACGACGTTAGTTGTATTCTTTGAAAAGGTAAATATATTTCAGACGGAAGAATAAGACCGATAAAAATCATACAAACAGTAGCAATGGTGAGAAAGGAATTAAGGATTAGGATTGATAAATGAGTATTTTTCTCACCACCGCTTAAATATTTGTACCAAATATCACCTATTATCACGGCAACAAACGGATATATCGGCAAAACATAGGTAATTAATTTTGCCCCCGAAACGCTGAAAAACACCAAAATTACGGCAATTGCAACCAAATTAAGCATCAAAAATTTTGAATAGTTGTTCTCTGTTTTAATTTTTAAATTCTTCAATTTTGTTGCTTGCGAAAGAAGGATAAAAATGTGCGGAAACAAGCCCCATAAAAGGGTTATAATGTAAAAATACCAAGGCTGATTTCTATGGATAACGTCAGAACCTAAAAACCGCAAAATGTGATGCTTCCAAATGTATTCACGATAAAACAAATCCGGATACATTTTCAGCATAATAACGTGCCACGGCAAGGTTACCAAAAGGAATATCAATATTCCCCAAGAATACTTAAATGTTTCTTTGTAAGTTTTAAAAATTACCGTAGAAACGGCAACGACAATCGCCGGAATTGCAACCCCCGGAATACCTTTGGCAAGAACAGCAAAGCCCGAAAACAGATACGTTAAGACCCAAAAATATTTCTTGTTTTTGCTTTCGACAAAAAATGTGCAAAAATAAGCCAAAAGAGAACAAGCCGTGAGCGAAGTCAAAACACTGTCCAAAATAGCCATTTTTGTCATAAAAATGTACTCTAAACTTGTGAGAAGTGTCATTGCTGTGATTATTGCAAATTTGGCGTTTTTAACTTTTTTCGCAAGAAAAATCAAAAAACCGACAGGCAACAGCGAAAGCAAAATTATCGGAAGCCTTGCCGAAAACTCACTAATTTCCCCTAAAAGTTTAAAAGAGAAACACTCTAACCAAAAGAAAAACGGCGGTTTTTCAAAAAAATAATCCCCGTTCATATAAAGCGTTAAAAAATCTTTAGTATTAAACATATTTTTTGCCATATCGACATATCGTGTTTCGTCGAGGTCTAAAAGCGGATAAGAACCGATATGATAAAAATATCCGTAATAAAAAACCAATCCGAGTAAGCAATACAGCATAAGAATATGTTGTTTTTTCATAAAAAAATCCTTAATTCCAATGTATATTTTTAGGATAAAAAAGCCGTGTTAGTTTATTGTTAGGGAAGCGAAAAATTTCCCGAACGCCACTTGAGCAAACCCGAACCCCACACAAACCCAACCCGAACCATATCTGAAGCAATCCCGAACAAAACCGCACCAATCATCAGCAATACCCGAAAAAGAGGAACAAAGAACATTGAAAAAGCCTAAAAAAAATGTTATACTCAGCGGATGTAAATTAAATATTTTTTAACGGGAGAAATTTATGAAAGTATTGTTGTTTAACGGTTCACCGCATAAAGAAGGATGTACATATACCGCACTTGCCGAGATAAAAAACACATTAGCTGAAGAAGGCGTACATTCTGAAATATATCAAATCGGAACACAACAAATCGTCGGATGCAGAGCGTGCAGAGCTTGTGCAAAATTGGGCAAATGCGTTATCGACGACGGAGTGAATGAATTTCTTGAATATGCAAAAGATTTTGACGGTTTTGTTTTTGGCTCACCAGTTTATTATGCGGCAGCGGCAGGCGGAGCGGTAGCTTTTTTGAACAGAGCGTTTTTTGCGGCTTTTATGTCGGGCAGGGATGATATATTTGTGCTGAAACCCGCAGCAGCGGTTGCAAGTGCAAGAAGAGCAGGAACAACGGCGACTTTAGACCAATTGAATAAGTATTTTACCATTACACAAATGCCGATTATTTCGGGCAGATATTGGAACATGGTTCATGGTTATACACCCGATGATGTCAGAAAAGACTTGGAAGGAATGCAAAACATGAGATTTTTGGCACGAAATATGGCTTATTTCTTAAAGTGCAAAGAAGCCGGAAAACAAGCGGGAATAAATCCACCGAAACAAGAGGAAGTCGTTTATACCAATTTTATAATGTAAAAGCGACAATCAAAACTCGAAAGAATAAATATTGATGCGTAGTAAGTAGCTCGTACAGTATACTCACGCTACTTACTGAGGTT
>CAZOGS010000040.1:8257-12553 GCA_964579375.1 uncultured Muribaculaceae bacterium | reverse complement strand
AGTCCATTACAGCCTGCTGATTATTTAATTCAAGGCAGGTTTCTTTGAAATCAAAATCTATATCGACATCCCGTCTGATTGTTGCAAGATTTTTACTCAAAAGAGCATCTTCTTTTCCGTCAATAAGTTTTTGTTTCAAGGCTTTACCCGAAACTTCGTCAACGTGTTCATAGATGCCTTCTAAGGTTTGGTATTGAGAAAGTAATTTTGCGGCAGTTTTATCACCGATACCTCTAATTCCGGGAATATTATCGGACGTATCGCCGGCAAGACCTTTCAAATCCACTATCTGTTCGGGGTATACACCCATTCTTTCAAAAACTTTTTCACGGTCATAAGAAATAATTTCACCTTTTGAAGGCATAATAACGGTAACATCCTTTTCGTCGTCCACCAATTGAAAAGAATCTCTGTCACCCGTTAAAATCATAACTTTAATATCTTGATTTTTTGCCCGTTCAGCAATAGTACCGATGACATCGTCCGCTTCAAATCCGGCTTTTGTGTAAATAGGAATGTTAAATGCGTGCAAACCTTCAATAATATCGTCAAGTTGATCATGCATATCAGCAGGCATAGACTCTCTGTTTGCTTTGTAATCGGAATACATTTCACATCTGAAAGTAACCCTCGCCACATCAAATGTAACAGCAATTAAGTCAGGATTGACTTTCGTTTCCTGTAACAAATCAAACATACATTTAAAAAATCCAAACACCGCCCAAATCGGTCGTCCGTCGGCTGTTTTCATCCCCGAACGTTCGAGTGCAAAATAATATCGATATGCCAACGCATGCCCGTCAATTAACAACAAACTTTTTTTCTTCATAACACGGATATTTTACCCGAAAAAAAGCCACTACTCAACTAATCGGATATTAAAGTTTTCAAATATTCACGATAACCGTCGAGAGGAGGTTGTTCTTCTTTCAGCAAGACAAAATTTCCGACAACAAGAACATCTATATCGGTAAACATAAAACACCTGTACGCATCTTCGGGCGAATTAACAAGCGGCTCTCCACGAACGTTAAACGATGTGTTAACAACAACCGAACATCCCGTAAGTTTTTTAAATTCATTGATAATTGAATAATAACGGGGGTTTGTTTCTTTATTTACGGTCTGAAGTCTTGCCGAATAATCAACGTGAGTAACGGCCGGAATTTTTGAGCGAACAACGTTTAACTTATCAATTCCGAAAAGATTTGTATCATCTTCTGACAACGGAACACGAACGTTTTCGGCTACGTCAACCGTTAAAAGCATATATGGACTTGTAAGCCCGTCTTCTATATCAAAAAATTTACTTGCATCTTCTTCAAGGCAGGTCGGAGCAAAAGGTCTGAACGATTCACGTTTTTTTACGGCAAGGTTAAGTTTCCTTTGCATCTCGGTATTTCTTGCATCGGCAAGAATACTTCTGTTGCCCAATGCTCTCGGACCGAATTCCGCACGACCGTTCATATGCCCGATACTTTTTCCTTCCGAGATATATTTTGCAATTAAAGGTGTTAACTCTCCAAATTCATCGTCGATTTTACGATATTTTGCACCGATTTTATCAAGAGAATTTTTAATTTCTTCTTCCGTAAACTCACTGCCTAAAAGGCTTCCCTTTTGAGCATCGGGGAGAATTAATTTTCTTTCACCGTTTAAAACCTCATAATACGCCCAAAGTGCAGCACCCAAGGCTCCGCCGGCATCTCCGGATGCAGGTTGTATCCAAATTTTATCAAAAATATTTTCTTTTAATATTTTTCCGTTAGCAACACAATTTAAGGCACAACCGCCCGCAAGGCAAAGATTTTTTTCTCCGGAAACTTTTCTTACGTTTCGGGCAATTTTTAAAATAATTTCTTCCGTAACGACCTGCAAACTTTTTGCAATATCCATATGCTTACTTGTCAGTTCGGCTTCCGATTTACGAGCTTTTAAACCAAACAAATCCTCAAATTTCGAATTATACATTCTGGTTCCCGTACAATAATCAAAATATTCTTGATTTAGCCAAAACGAACCGTCTTCTTTTATATCAATCAATTTTTCACGAATTACATCAGAATACTTATCTTCCCCATAAGGAGCAAGTCCCATAACTTTGTATTCACCGGAATTTACTCGAAATCCGAGGTATCCCGTAAACGCCGAATACAAAAGCCCTAAAGAATGAGGAAATTCTAAGACCTGTTCAAAATGAATTTCATTATTATATCCGACACCCCAAGAGGAAGTTGTCCATTCACCTACCCCGTCCAAGCATATAAATGCGGCGTTTTCAAACGGAGAAGGATAAAAAGCACTTGCCGCATGAGCACCGTGATGAGTTGAAAAATAAATAGGACATTTTAATCTGTTTTCAAAATTTTTATCGATTGTCTTTGGCATATGAAGTTTTTTATTCAACCAAACAGGCATCGCCTTAACAAAAGATAAAAGGCTTTTTTCCGGAAAAGCAAGTTGTGTTTCCAATATACGCTCAAACTTAATCAACGGTTTTTCATAGTAAACAACCCCGTTCAAATCTTCCGGAAGTATGTCCGCATAATTCAAACAAAAATCAATTGCGTTTGTAGGGAATGCCGCATCGTGCTTATGTCTTGTAAAACGTTCTTCATGGGCAGCCGCAATAATTTCGCCGTCTTTAACAAGAGCGGCTCCGCTGTCGTGGAAATATGAACTTATTCCTAAAATGTACGTCACAATTTCTCCTAATATTGATTTTCATACGTAGGTTCGGATTTTTTAGCATCCTTCCAATAAGATTTTGTATTTATTTTTTTTAGCAAAAGTCTGTCACGCCCTTTGATTTTTGCAATAATTGCGGTCGGCAAAATCGTACAAAACCAAGTAAAAACAAGAGCCGCCGAAGAAATTACCAATCCTAAAAATTGCAAAATGAGCCGAACAATTTTATACATAATTTTATCGATATTTTTGCCGAATAATCTTGCAACAAATAGTGTTAACAATATTGCCCAACAAATTTCAACGAGCAACAGTGCGGCTGTCACATAATTTTTGAAATACAAAATCAATGACGGTATTATCGGAAAGAGCAAAAGTGTAATTTTGAACTTTCTCAAATCTTTACTTGTCGGATTTTCTGTCATACAACACCTATATAATCGTGTAAATAAACGGTGATGCGGGAGATGTTCCGACGATAATCAATAAAATTAACAATACAAGAAAAACAATTGCCGGAAAAATCCAATATGCTTTATTTTTCCACATAAAAGACCAAATTTCAGCAAAAATATTTTTTCTTTTCATTTATACACCTCTTTTTGATTATAATACCAATTTTAGAGCAAATCTGCAAGCATTGAAATTGCATCTGCATCTTCGGGGAATATTTCTGTATATCTGTGAAGATATTTTACCGCATCATCCTTTTTATCAAGCTTTAAAGCACATTTAGCCAAATTCATTAAATTTGCCGTATTAGTGGGAAATTTCTTGTCAATGTCTGCAAATAATCCGATTGCATCGTGGTAATTTTCTTCGGAATAATAAATTTGAGCAAGCATATTTTCGACTTCGGGATTTTTATCCAAAAACATTGCATCTTCCAATATTTGCTTAGCTGCGGCAAAATTATTTTTCATAAAATAAATTTTACCTAAATTCAAAAGTATATCTATGTCCTGTGAATTTTCCTTAATTGCACGTTCAAGAACGCCTTGAGCCTCATCGGTTTTGCCTCTGCGAAGTTTGTTAAGAGCAATATTTAACAGAATATTTGCAGGCATAGAAATTGCTTCCAAAACTTTATCATAAAGCTCATCAGCTTTTTCGGGCTCACCCGTCATTTGATAATAATTACCGTACTCATAAATTATGTAAGGATTTTCAGGTTCAAGCTCAACTGCTTTGTCAAATTCTTCTTTTGCGTAATCGAACAACCTTGAATCGAGATATAATACGGCTAAATCTTTATGTGCAGCCGCAAAATTAGGATTAAGCTGAATGACTTTTTTCAAAAGTTGCTCCGCTTTATCTTTATCGCCGGTATAGCCGCACAGAATTGCAAAATCGTAATAAATATTTTCATCGACTTTGCCTTTTTTGAGCAATCCCATATATACATCTTTTGCAGCTTCATAATCACGTAATTTTATTCTGATTTCCGCAATTTTTAATTTCACTTGAAACGCTGTATTTTCCGATGTGTCAAGTGCTTCGAAAATTTTGAGAGCTTTTTCGTAATCTTTTAAACCTTCGTACGCACAAGCCAAATTAAACTTATAAATAACTTTATCAGGTTCTTGAGAGGATAATAATTCAAAATAT
>CAZOGS010000040.1:0-8157 GCA_964579375.1 uncultured Muribaculaceae bacterium | reverse complement strand
GCTTCAATAAATTTCTTTTCTTGGATTAAAGCAAGTGCATCTTCAATTGTATATTTTTCTTCCATAAAAACCTCTCACAAAAAATAATACCATAAAAGCGAAAACTTGAAAAAATAATAATTTAATGTTGTAATAAAAGAAATACAGGAGATTTATCATGAATAAGGAAAAAACATTTGTTGCACTTAAACCTGATGCCGTAAAAAGAGGCTTAATCGGGGAATTAATTTCAAGATTTGAAAGAAAAGGTTATAAAATCATCGGTATGAAATTAATTCAACCAACGAATGCACTTATTGAAGAACATTATAAAGAACATATCAGCAAACCTTTTTATGCGGGACTTGTCAGATATTTTTTGTCGGGACCTATTGTTGCAATGGCTGTTGAAGGTGTTAACGCAATTAAAGGCGTCAGACAAATTGTCGGAGCCACAAACCCCGATAATGCAGATGTCGGAACAATCAGAGCCGATTACGCACAAATTATGAGCCAAAATATCGTTCACGCTTCAGACAGTGTTGAAAGCGGAGAAAGAGAAATTAATGTATGGTTTAAGCAAGAAGAAATTTGCGATAATTGGAAAACCGTATCAGAAATGTTAATAGAAGAATTGGCATAATGGCAAAGAGTGATTTTTTTAAGTTTGAATTACTGAAAGAAAGTCAAACGACAAAGGCAAGAGCAGGTATTTTACACACTCCGCACGGAGATATTAAAACACCTGTTTTTATGCCGGTCGGTACTAATTCAGCAGTAAAGATGCTTACGAAACATCACCTTGAAGAAACAAATGCACAAATCATTTTAAATAACTCTTACCATTTGTTTTTACGCCCCGGACATAAACAAATCAAAGAAGCGGGCGGTTTACATAAATGGCAAAATTGGAACAAACCTATTTTGACCGATTCCGGCGGTTTCCAGGTGTTCAGCCTTGCTCATCTTCGAAAAATTACCGAAGACGGAGTTAAATTTCGTGACCCGAAAACGGGAACTTCTTACTATATCAATCCCGAAATTTCAATGGAAATTCAACAAGATTTAGGACCGGATATTGCAATGGCATTTGATGAATGCTCACCTTATCCTTGTTCTTATGAACAGGCAAAGTTTGCGATGGAAAGAACTCACCGTTGGCTTGAAAGATGCTTTAAGGTTCATACTCGTTATGATCAAGCACTTTTCCCGATTGTTCAAGGTGCCTTTTTCGATGATTTAAGAAAAGAAAGTGCAAACGTCATTTCATCATTTGATGCGGTAGGTTATGCAATCGGCGGAGTTAGCGTAGGAGAACCTACTGATATTAAAAATTATTATACCGATTTTGTTACAAACTTTTTGCCGACAAACAAACCGAGATACTTGATGGGAGTAGGCACTCCGGAGGATTTACTCGAAATCGTCGCACGAGGAATAGATATGGCGGATTGTGTTCTTCCGACAAGAAACGCTCGTCATGGTTCGTTTTTCACAAAATATGGCAAGAAAATCATTAAAAACAAAGAATTTGAAAATGATTACAGACCTTTGGACGAAGAATGTGATTGTTATGCTTGTAAAAATCATTCACGAGCATATATCAGACATCTCTACCGTGAAGGCGAAGCAAATGCGGCAATTTTGCTTTCTATTCACAATATAAGATATCTCGTCAGACTTTCGGAATTAATTCATAACGCAATTTTAGACGGTTCTTTTGACGATTTTTACAAAGAACATCTCAACAATTATTTGTTAAAAAAGTAGTAAAATAAAATCTTATTACTCTATTACTCAGCGTCAAGATAACCCTTTGTTGAATATCTGCTCAAAATACGAACATAAGACGGTTTGTCTAATTTAATGGCTAAATCAATCGGAGAATTTCCCCGTTCATCAGGAATATCAACTAAAGCCCCTGCGTTTACTAAAATATTTAAAATATATGAATTGTCCTGTGTAACCGCATAATGAAGGGCTGTTTGACCGTATATATTTTGCATATTGGGATCGGCACCTTTGAGAAGCAAATAAGATAACATTTGCTCACGACCTAATAAAGAAGCATATTGAGCCATTGTAAGTCCATGTTCCGTACGTGTTCTGATACTTATTCCCTCTTCAAAAAGTTTATCAAGAACTTTAATGTTATTTCCCTCAATCGCACAGAATATCGGTGTCAAACCATTTGAAGCATTTTTTTGCAAAATATTTGCATTCTCGTGAAGAAGAAGATTAACTATTTCCAAATTACCCGTCTGAGCAGCAGTACAGAGAGGAGAAACACCTGTTTTTCCCATCGCATCAACATCAGCACCCGAGCGGATATATAATTTTACTTTTCTTGCATCAGTAGAACGAATAGAATGTAAAAATCCATCCGAAGAAAATCTTTCGCCCGACAGAATAAGTTCAGACTTAAAAAGCTCTTGTCTTAATATATCCAAAGGTCCTAAAGAAACATCGGGATTGCATAATATGGTAGGAATTGAGGATAAAATAATAATCAAAATCAGCAACTTAACAGTGGCTTGAAACTTCGCCTTGCTTTTTTGCACTTTTTCAAGCTCTTCAGCTGTCATTTTAATATTTTTTTTATCCTCAATCATGTTAAATTCCTATAAACTTACGACAATACCTGCAATACAAGCCGAAACATAAGAAGTAAGAGTACCGCAAATCATAGCTTTTATTGCCAATCTTGCAAGATTTTTTCTTTGAGAAGGAGCAAGTTCTCCGATACCGCCGATTTGAATAGCAACCGTTGAAAGGTTTGCAAAACCTGCAAGAGCAAAGGTTGAAATTGCAACACTCTTAGTAAATTCAGGAGCAAATGTCATAACTCCGTTAACCATTTGACCGTTAAATAATTCGGGGAAATGCAAATAAGCAACACATTCATTAACGATTAACTTTTCACCGATTAATACACCGACTGAGTTTACCGTATCACTTGAAGCACCCATTACCCAAGCAAAAACAGAGAATATTTTTCCGATAATCATTTGCAAGGAAAGGTTATTTAAGTCTATACCGATAGCGGACCAATCCATGTGGCAGGTACCTGCAAGGAATAAACCGACTTTGCCGAAAAGGACGTTGATAAACGCAATCAAACCGACAAGAGCAATCAAAGAAGCGATAACGTTCAAAGAAACCTTCATACCGTCGCCCGCACCTTTTGATACAGCGGCGAGGACATTTGCATCCGTTCTTCTTCTGCTGATTTTAAAGTCATCTTTTGTTTTAGGTTCTTCAACTTCGGGATAAACAATTTTTGAAATAACAAAAGCCCCCGGAGCCGCCATTACGGAAGCCGCAAGTAAATATTCGAGAGGAATACCAAAACTTGCACTGCCGTACATAGCCAAACAACCTGCGGAAAGACAAGCCGTTGACCCTGTCATTGATGATAAAAGTTCCGAGCGTGTTAAATTCGGCAAATAAGGCTTAATCATTGATTGAGCCGCAACGTTTCCGACAAACGGGCTTGCACAGTTTGAAAGAGCTTCCGCTCCGCTGACGTCCATAAGCTTGTTCATAATTTTTCCCAAGAACAAAATTACACGTTGCATAATTCCGTAGTAGTAAAGAATATTTACCAAACTCATGATAAAAATCATTGTTGCAATTAACATAATTGCATAAATAAATCCGAAATTAACGGTATCCGTGAGTTTTTCACCAAATACAAACGCCGCACCTTCCATAGATGCCGCCAAAATTTTATTTATAACTTGAGCTATAAATCCGAAAATTTTCTGTCCGACAGGGACTTTCAAAATAAAGACCGCAAGTAAAACTTGTAATAAAAAGCCAACTCCTACAGTCTTGTAATTAATTCTTTTTCTGTTATTCGACATTAAAACAGCAATGCCGATAAATACCATAATTCCGATAAGACCAGTAAAATTACTCATATTTCTCCAATCACACAATCTGCTATAAATTAATATTACAGCAAAACTTAAAAAATTACCTTAATTTTTGTACCGAATATTACGAAAAATACACAATCGGTTAAAAAACACAAATAAGAAGCTATAATAAAATTATGAAAAAGATACTTCTATTAATGTTTTTGTTACTTATCGGTTCTTTTGCACTTTGCGATGAAGAACAAGAACCCGTAAAATTTATATACATAAACGGGGCAAACAATGATACCCCGAAAATGAAAAACTGGTTTTTTGAAGGAATTGACAAACTTCATCCGCAAATGCAAAAGCAATTCACCTCTTCCGAATTTGTATACGATAAATTTTTAAAAAGCGGGAAACGAACGGTATTAACCCAACCGGAAATCTTTTTTTGGGGTGACGAAACCGCACAAAACCTAAAGACAGTTGATGCCAAACTTGAATTGACGGATATGTTTAGCCCTAAACTTGCACAAACAATCCGCAGTGTTTTCGGACATTGCATGCACGATGCTATTTGGGTACAAAAACCGCATAATATGCAAAAAATCGTAAAAGAATTGCACAAAAAAATTATCGACTGCAACGCCCGCAATGAAAAAACGGTACTGTTCGGATACAGTGCAGGAAGCTTTGTAACATACAGGTATCTTTTTTATAAGCTTCCTTACATTACAGATAAAGTAATTGCAAAAAAAATGAAGCTGAACGAGGAACAACTTAAATACATTTCCGAACACAAAATTAATCCGACATGTATCGATGCTCTGACACAGGTAAAATTGGCTTATTACACCTCTGAAGAACGATTAATTCCAAACAGCAATTTTGAAGAATTTAAAAAAGCTTATGACATGTTAGACGAAACAACAAACACAGCTTGTATTCCAAACAACACAGTTTTAGGAATTGTAAATTACGCAAGCCCTCTCGTGCTTTTCTATTCCGACTTTAATGACCCGACATTGGAAATTACGGAATACAACGAAGATTTGTTTATCCATATGAAAAACAATAACATTTTTTGGCTTACAGTAAACTTTAGCAACGACCCCCTCGGTTACCCACTTTCAAGGAATTTAACCGATGAAGAAATAGAAGAATTGCACAATATGGTCTTTGATAAGAACGGAAGAGGCTTTTTCCACGACAAATCAGATACAAGAAGCCCGTCAATTTGCCTTACAGCACATACTTCTTATTGGAAATATGCAAAAAGATTTGCAAAAGCCGTAGTGAAAGCCTTCGAAGAAGGGTACAAGAATTTTTATCCCGAAGACTATGAAGAAAATCTATGATAACAAAAATCAAAAGCTATCTAAAAGATAATATTTATGCGATAACACTATTAGTGTTTTCTGTTATACTGTCGAGTTTGTTCTTCTACTCTCACGGCAACATGTCAACAGATTCGGGCAGAGAGGCAATGATACCTCTTGCCATACTTAACGGCGAAATCCTGTACAAAGATATTCTAAATATTTATGCACCGTTGTCGTACTACATAAATGCCGTTTTCATGGCAATTCTCGGAATTAGACTTGAAAGTTTATACATAGCAGGGATATTAACAGCACTAATTTCAACGATAATGCTATTTAAAATTACTCAAAAATTTCTTGATAAAACCATCGCTTTTTATTTAACACTATTTGTTGTAACGGTTTGTTTCTATAACTCAAGCCTTTTCAACTACATTATGCCATATGCTTATGCGGTAACATACGCACTTTGTTTTACATTTTGCTCATTATTTTTTATTCTTAAATTTTTAGAAAACAATGATAATAAATATTTATACGTTTCCGCAGTTTTAAGCGGTGCCGCTTTTGCCTGCAAAGCGGAGTATATCGGCATAGCTTTGATAACACTATTTGTTGCAATGCACAAAACAAAAGAAGCAAAAGCAACCATAAAAACAATTGCCACTATTTGTGTTATTCCTTTGTTATCATATTTATTACCGTTTATACAGGGGATGAGTATTTTTGAAGGGATTGAAGCCTTTAAAATATTTATCAAAGAGGCAACTGTACCGTCAATGCAAATTTTTTCAAAAAATGTCGGTACGATTTTCACCCCTATGGATATTTCAATATGGATACAAGGAACTATTTTTCTCGCTATTTTCCTAACAATAGGAATATTTCTTTGCAAGAAGGCAAAAAATCCGTTCTTGTACATAATAACACTATTAGTAGCAAGCATATTCCACTACATTTTACACGGAGAAATTCATTTTTCCCCGATTGCAATTGTTTTAACGGCATATTTTATAATTAATTTTAAAAGATTATTACGGGAAGAAAAAACATTAATTCTGTTGTTAACAGGATTACTTACCTCATTAAAAACGTTTTACAATACAGATTTAACGATGTACGGAGTTTTTACATTGCCTCTGCTATTTATTGCGGCAATTGTCATAATCAAAAATGACTTTTTAGATGTTATAGAGCAAAAAACAAACATCTCTTTTAAAACACTATTAGTGTTTTTGCTTCTGTCGGCGACGATTTCAAACCTTTCATACGCAATAATAAAGAAAAATTTTTACTCAAATCCAATAAAAACAGAGAGAGGAAGGATTGACACGACCGAAGCTTGGCAAAAAGAAACTGAAAAATTGTTTAGTTATTTAGAGAAGAATACGAATAAAGAGGATAAAATATTATTTTTACCCGAAGGAGCAATGTTTAATTTCTTAAGCGGACATCCGACTGATATGAGAATGTACGTTTTGGATATGCCTTTTATTGAAACATTAGGGGAAGATAAAATAACGGAAGGTCTGACACAATACGAATATATTGCAATAATAGACGGATTTGGACTGTATAATTTTGACAATCCGAGATATTATTTCAAACAAAATGAAATAACGAACAAAATAAGAGAAAATTTCAGCGTAATTTACCACGAAAAGACGGAAACAACAGAAATTATATTATTAAAAAATCAAATGATAAGGAGATAAGATGAAATTTCACACAAAATATTTATGGGTTCATACAAAAAACATTCATGATTATATAAATATTACACGAGATGTTGAAGAAGCTTTATACGAAAGCGGAATTAGCGACGGAATGATATTAGTCAGTGCGATGCACATTACTGCGGGAATATACGTAAATGACGCAGAGAGCGGCCTTATACAAGATATCGAAAAATGGCTTGAAGATGTTGCACCGTACAATATTAATTACAAACACCATCAAACAGGCGAAACAAACGGAGATGCACACTTAAAGAGCCTTGTTATCGGGCATGAGATTATTGTTCCCGTAACAGACGGACGGTTAGATTTCGGAACATGGCAACAAATTTATTATGCGGAATTTGACGGACAACGTGATAAGCGAATATTAATTAAAGTAATGGGTGAATAATGAAACTACTAAAGACAGAAAAAACATCACAAAACAGGGAAATTGAGCTTATAGAACTACCTTCGGACGGAAAAGGAAAAACGGTTTTGATAATCGGAGTTTTTCATGGTGACGAACCGCAAGGAGAGGTTTTAATAAGAAAATTTTTAAAAGAAAACGAAAATTTTTACAAAAACAGAACGTTAATAATTCCTTGTTTAAATCCGGACGGAAAAGCGTTAGGCACAAGGCAAAATTCCAACGGAATTGATTTAAACAGAAATTTTCCGACAAAAAACCGAAAGGTCATAGAAGATAAACAATATTACGGAGGAAATATTGCGGCAAGTGAAATAGAAACCCGTTTTATTATTGATATTTTAGAGGAATTCAAGCCGGATTTCATTTTATCATTACATGCCCCATACAGGGTTGTAAATTACGACGGAGATGCGGAAGAATATGCTCAAAAAATATCCGAAATTACAGGCTATCCGACAGAAGCGGACATCGGATACGAAACCCCCGGAAGTTTCGGAACATACGCAGGAAAAGAAAGACAAATACCGACAATAACTTTAGAGCTTCCCGAAGATAAGACGGATGAAGACTTATGGGAAGAAACAAAAGAAATATTTGATTATTGTGCTAACGAAGTATAAAAAAGAGCAAAAAAACGAAGATTGTAACATCTTTGTTGCGGGGTTTACTCAAAGTACGTTTTTGTGGTATTATTTACCCGAATAAGAAAAGAAGGAAAAAATTAATGATTTCTGTAAACGATTTAAAAACAGGTTTAACCATTGAATTAGATAACGGACTTTGGTCTGTTGTTGAATTTTTGCACGTAAAACCGGGAAAAGGTGCAGCATTTGTAAGAACAA
>CAZOGS010000039.1:5795-12676 GCA_964579375.1 uncultured Muribaculaceae bacterium | reverse complement strand
TATCAAAGAATGCTTGCCGAAAACGGAGATATTACTGCGTATCTTGTTCCATCACCATCAGAATCTACTCAAATCTTCGGTGACATGATTGTAAAATACTTGAATGTTCAAAAGAATTGCGAAACAAGAGGTGGAGAAGATTGCTTTTCTACAAGAAACGACGGAAAATATCTACAATTTAACGGTTCTTATAATCATAATTGGCAGTTTAACCGCTCTGATTTCTATAAAATTCGACTTAGTAACGGTTCTTCATTAGCTATTTTTGCAGTTGGTAGTCCAATGACATATGGAAGTGGTGAAATGTTGGGTAATGTTTACGGATATATATATGTTGATGTTAATGGAGATAAAGGTCCAAATTCCGGTGGACATGACCTTTTTACATTTATAATTTCCAAATATGGAATTGTTCCTGCCGGTGCCCCGAATGCTTCTGCTTTTACATTTTCCGAATGTCGAACAAAAGGAGATTCTTGTACAGCTTGGGTAGTTACAAAGAGTAATATGGACTATTTACGCAAGACTGTTCGTTGGTAATCTGCTTTATTATTTTCATAACAAAAAGAGAGCAACTTATGTCGCTCTCTTTTTTGTAACCTTTCGGTATCTGAATTAGTATCTGTAGTGAGAAAATGCCTTGTTTGCTTCTGCCATTTTGTGGGTATCTTCTCTTTTCTTACAAGCTGCACCTTGTCCGTTTGCGGCGTCGGTGATTTCTGCTGTAAGTTTTTCTACCATTGATTTTCCGCTTCTTTTCTTTGCTGATTCAATTAACCATGTTGAACCCAAAGCCATACCTCTGTCAGGTGCTACTTCGAGGGGAACTTGATATGTTGAACCACCGATTCTTCTTGCTTTTACTTCAAGAAGAGGAGTTGCATTTGTAAGTGCCTTTTGGAATACTTCAAGTGCATCTTCCTTAGTCTTTTCTTTAATTCTTTCAAGTGTTGAATAGAAAATCTTTTCAGCAATTGACTTTTTACCACGTCTCATAAGACGGTTAATAAATCTTGAAATATCAACGTTATTATATACTGCATCAGGTGCCGGTATTCTTTTTTCCGGTTTACTTCTTCTTGACATAATTACCTCTATTTCTTAGCTTTTGCTTTTTTAGCACCGTATTTTGAACGGCTTTGTTCTCTGTTTGCAACGCCTGCAGTATCCAATGTACCTCTGATGATGTGATATCTTACACCCGGTAAATCTTTAACTCTGCCGCCTCTGATGAGAACTACACTGTGTTCTTGTAAGTTGTGACCGATTCCCGGAATGTATGAAGTTACTTCAAATCCGTTAGTCAATCTTACACGGGCTACTTTTCTTAATGCTGAGTTAGGTTTTTTCGGCGTAGTCGTATAAACTCTGGTGCATACTCCACGTTTTTGCGGGCAATTTTCCAAAGCCGGTGACTTCGTCTTATCTGTCAATTTTTGACGTTCTTTGCGAACTAATTGTGCAATAGTCGGCATTATTTTCTCCTTTGTTATTATTCAACTCGTTATCAGCACATTACGAGTACCCCCTTATCGGGAAGTAATTCTATTTAACTGTAGACATAACCCATTGTCAACTACCTTATTTTCAAAGAGTTACATACTTTTAATAATTTTTAATAAAATTATTTGTTTTCTTTTTTAATTAGGCTGTCAAGAGCCGTTTCGAGCGTTTTTACCTTGTTCTCAAGTGCGGCAATCGTGCTGTCTTTTTCCGCTCCCGTTATTGAATTTTTTTCATGCTCTTTTTTGTAAGCGTTCAATTTGTTTTGTTCCGCCATATCAAAAAATATGTGAAATATGGTCGAATAAATTACTCCTGCAAGATATACAACCGAAATCAGCACGGCAAATGTTGTTTGGTACTCCTGTCCGTCAAACGGGCATGTGTAATTCAAACTTTGCGGCATAAGCATGTCAACGGCGATATAAATCGCAACTGCCGTTAAAATTTCTCCAACTAAAATAATCAAGTTTTTATTCATTTTTATCGTCCCTTAATTTGTTCAAAACCTTTGTAATATCATTATCCAACGGAATTTCAATGTCAATTCTTTCTCCGTTCATAATCGAAAAAGAGAGTTTATAAGCTTGCAAGACTTGTTCTGTTGTTTTAACTTTTATTTTTTCACCGCCATAAAGGCTGTCATTGACAATCGGGTGTCCGATATGAGCCAAATGAACACGAATTTGGTGTGTTCTTCCTGTTTCCAATTGTAATTCTAAAAGAGTATATCTTTTAAATCTTTCAAGTACTGTATAGTGCGTTATTGAGGGTTTTCCGTCCTCTTGTACGCAAAATTTTTCGCATTTTGTTTTATGTCTTGCAATCGGTTCGTCAATTGTTCCTTCATCTGTTTCAAAACCTCCCGAAACGACAGCAAGATACTTTCTGATTGTTGTTTTATTTTTTATTTGTTCCGTCAAAAACTCGTGAGCACCATTGTTTTTTGCAATCATTAAAAGACCTGAAGTGTTTCTGTCAAGGCGATGGACAATCCCCGGTCGCATTGAGCCGTTCAGATTTGAAAGTCCTTCATAACCGTATTTATTCAAAAGAGCGTTTACGAGGGTGTTTTCACGTTCTTTTGCTGTCGGATGAGTCAACATGGATTTTGGTTTATTAACGACTAAAATATTTTCATCCTCATATCTGATATCCAAAGCTATAGCTTGAGGTTTTATCGAAATTTCTTCTTCGTCCTCTAAAATCAGCTGTATCTCGTCATTTTCTTTTATGTTGTATGAGTTTTTTTCTTTTTTTCCGTTAACTTTAACTTCACCGTTTTTGATTGCTGTTTGTATTCTGTTTCGGGAATATTCCGGCAGAATTTTTGACAAATAAAAATCAAGTCGATTGCCCGCATCAGATATCTTCGTACAACATGTCTTCTTCAACATCTTTATTCTCTTTTATTTCCCGTGTTTTATCCCTGACAATAACGAAAGCAAGAACTATTGCTCCGATTGTAATCATAATATCATTCAAATTAAAAACGGGAAAATCAAAAATATTTATCTTTATAAAATCTTCAACGTAGCCTTGAGTAAATCGTTCTATTGCATTTCCCAATATTCCCGCCGAAAAAAATGACAACAGCATAATAAATTTTTCGGAAACATAAAGTTTGCTCTTTACCAAATATACAATAATTTGCAAAATTATAAGCAAGGCAAATATCGTCAATAAATCTTGATATCCCGAAAAAAGATTAAAAGCCGCTCCGTCATTTTTAACGTACGAAAGTGAAAAAAACGCACTCGAGTCTGTAAATTCTCTGCCTAAAACATTTTTAAGAATGTATGTTTTTAGCCATAGTGCAAGCAAATAACAAATAATTGTATTTCCGAAATAGCAGAAAAACTTTTTTGCTCTAATCACTATTGACCGTCTTTCTTCGATGAATTTTCGGAAGCATTATCGGTTTTCTTATTATGCTTTTTTACGATTTTTTGCGGCATCGGGCTGAAAACATTTACTCTTCTCATTACGATTGCCGAGCCTGTAGTTTCGATATCATATTGGTTTGTTCCGATTATTTTAGGTGTCGAAAGACCGATTGTTGCGATTGCATACTCATTGTAGTTGTCTGAATTTGCCGTAACGAGTCTTTCAAGAACGCCATCTCCTTTTATTGCTTTGAAATCCGTTTGAGGCAAGTTCATCGGATATATAATTTCTGAAGAAAACAGTGACGCAGCCACAAAAACTTCTTTTAGCGGTGCAAAAGAAAGTGTGATTGTGTATTCACTGCCCGATTTGACTTGTGACGGAACATTTAATGAAAAATAAACGCTCTTTGCCGTTCCGTAGAGGATAGAGCATGTTTCGTCAATCATATTTGCGGAGGCGATTTTCCACTTTCCGTTTTGCTTTTTCAGATAATAATACACGTCCGCAGACGAAATAATAAGTCCGTTTCCGTCAATTCCGTCAACCGGCTTCAGTGTTTCGGCTTCGCCTGTTTCCGTGACATGTACAATTGCATAATCGTCATTTATTGATATGCTGTTTATTTTTGTGAACAAATTTTTTACGGTATAGCTTGAAAAACCGTTCTTGACCGATTTCATATAGGTTTCAAGATCGTATCCGTCATTGTTAACAAAGTCATCACTGTACAATAATTTTATTTTCTTCAAATCTTGTTTTTCCGTGTAAGAATCAAGCTTTTTGAAAATATTTAAGATTTCTTTTTTAGGATCAGCCGAAAAAACTTTACCGAAACCGACTGCGGCAATTCTGTCCTCAATTGATATTTCATCGGTTTCTTCCGCAATTGACAATTGTTGCGTAAATATTGCTAATGTAAATAAAAGAGCAATTATGCTATATAACTTTTTCTTCAATCTTGTCGGTTTCCTTTTGTTTTTCATTTCTGCTTCTGTACATCATCATGAACGTAAAATCTGTTGCAATCAGTATGAAACAAATTACGTACATCCAAAATACAATATCCATATTATACAATATTTTATGAAGCATGCCACAAATATATCCAAGTGAAATTAATACGTAAAAAGTTCGGCTTTTTCCGCTTGCTGTTTTTGTTTTCAGCGTTTTGTAAAGTGCAAAAGGCCAACTTGCTCCGAAACAAAAAATCATGCCCGCTTCGAAAATACTCATGCTTTTCACTTGCAGAGATGCAGTTAAAAAATCCATATTGCCTCCTTTAACCCAATTTATTAATATCACGATACATTTTTTTCGGCAACATATTGTTTTTTTCAATTATTTCGATAATTTCTTCGGTCAAAATATCGTCCATACAGGGTGAATATTCTTCATTGCGAAGCTTGCAAAAGTCTTTGTTGCAAGGGATACAAGAAAGTTTCTTTGATTGAACGGTGTAAGTGTTTGTACCCGAAAAACCTTTATTTTTCGCCGAATTTGCACCGAAAAGGGCGATTGTCGGAGTGTGGACGGATTTTGCTATGTAAATCGGAGCGGAGTCAATTCCTATCACGCATTTTGCCTTTTGGGCGAAGGCTGCAAATTCAAGAATATTAAATCTTCCCGCAAAATTGTGAATGTTTTCATCAAGATTTTCGAAAATTTTCAGGTGACTGCGTTCATTTGCCGTTCCTACGAAATATATTTCAACGTCATATTTTCGGATAATTTTTTCTGCAAGCTCTTTGAATTTTTCAAGCCGATACTTTCTTCCTTCCGTAGTTTTTGCGGTTTGAGTTGAAAGAATTACAAATTCTTTATCCGTCTGAATTGCCGTTTGTACAACATCTCGAATGGTTTGAGATATATGAATTTCCGTGTCGTTTACAAATTTAAACCCGTTGATTTTTTCGCTGATAGCCTTAAAAAATCTTTCCGCAGGCGGATTTTTAGTATCTTTTTCAACCGTAATTACATTTTTTGCTCCGATTAAAATTGAGAGCAAATAAGATTTTAAAGATGCGTTCAAATCAATTACCAAATCAAAATTTTTAGATTTCAGTTCTTTTGCGGATTTGAAAATGTTTTTGTATGAAAGATTGTTTACCGAAAAAAATTCACTTATGTTTTTTTCGCAAGATAGTAACGTTGCGGGAATTTCTTCCGTAAACAGGTTGATTTGGGCATCCGGACAGAAATCTTTTAGGCTGTTTATAACGCTTAAAGAAGCTATTATTTCCGAAAATGCACCATACTTTATAATTAATATATTCTTAAAATCAGCTTTGAAATCAGAATTCATTTTTAATCCTTTCAAATCTTTTCTTGTTACTATTGTACGCATAAACTGAAATTTTATCTTTATGTAAAACTATCTTAACTGCATTATCCGTGTCTGTTCTGAAAATTTTTGTACCGTTTTGTTTAAGCAAATCCAATGTTTCATCATTGGGGTGACCGTAAATGTTAAAGCCAGTTGAAATTAAAGCGATTTTGGGATTTAGATAATCCAAATATTCTTTTGAAACCGTTCCTTTTGCACCGTGGTGAGCAACTTTTAAAACGGAAATATTTTTCGGTAAATTTTCCTTTGTTTCCTTAAAAGAATGTATTCCGCTATCACCCGTAAATAGTACGGTTCCTCCATTTGTTTTAAAAACGCACATTAAAGAGCGGTCGTTGTCGTCACCTTGTTCTTTGTATACTGCCGTGATTTTATTTTCTCCGTCATCATAAAAAATTTCATTATTTTTCGGAACTTGGATTGGAATGTTTTTATGCGTTGCTTTTTCAATGATTGCTTTTGATAACGGGGAATTATCGTTTCTTGTCCGAACTATAAGTTTGTCAACCGGAATTTTTTCCATAACGGAAAGGGCTCCGCCTGCGTGGTCAGCGTCAAAATGGGATAATACCATCATGTGTAAACGGGTAATTCCCGCATCTTCAAAGTATTTTAAGATTATTCTTTCGGCAGCGGGCGAAAAATTTTTAAACGGTGCTTTTCCTGTATCAATCAAGATATATTTTTCGGTTGAAGTTTTGACTAACATTGAGTCTGCATTTTCAACGTCAAAAAATAAAATTTCATTTTCGTAATTTTTTATCGGAATAAACGTTACAATAAGTACTGTCAAAAAAACAGACATTAAGTAAATACAAGCTTTTTTAGCCTTTTTCGTAACGAAAAAAGAGATTGTCGTAATCAAGAATAAATAATACAAAGTCATTTGTATTATGCTCGGGGACGGAACCGTAACGCTTGAATGAGGCAAACTTGAGAAAAAGTCCGCAACGCCGACAATAAAGCTTAAAAACGGCATAAGCATGATGTCGAATATTTTAACCAAGTTGTATGCAATCGGTTTTACTAAAGCAAGGATTGAGCTTATAAAACCTAACCAACTGACAATTGAAAGTGTCGGAACAACGGAAATATTTGCGAAAACCGAATAGGGCGAAAATGAATTAAAATAGAACATTTGAAT
>CAZOGS010000039.1:0-5695 GCA_964579375.1 uncultured Muribaculaceae bacterium | reverse complement strand
TTACGGCATCATCACCGAATACTATACCTCCCAACAACTCAAGTTCGGGAGATTTTATATTCATTGCGTGAATTGAAATAATCTTGTTTCTCAGTCGGTTTAAAGATGCCAAAAACTTAAACATTCCTTTATTGGGCTTGGATATGAGCATGTAATTTCCGTCATTGACAAATAATCTCGAGTGAATGTTTTGTAATTTTAAATATGTTGCGTAACAAAATTCTGACGGATTTGATGCGGGAGCAGGTGCGGAAAGTCTTCCCGTAACTGAAATCACATCCCCTGTTTCAATGTTTTCATAAGTTTTCTTGTCTGCAAAAAAAGTCACTAAAACTTTTGCTTTTACTTCTTGAGGGGATTGTTTGTACAAATTGTATTTTTTTACATCGAGAGAAAATTTTGTAAAATCTTCGGATGATGATGAGGGTAAGGAAACGACTTTGCCGACAAGTGTTACGTCGTTTTGTGGTGCTACTGCTTCGAGCTCGTCAAAGTTTTGCACTCTCAAAGAAATGTTTATAAATCCGATAAAAAATATTAAAAGACATGCAATTCCGAATTTGCCGCTCAAAAAATGTTTACTGATTGCAACAAAAAGTATTACAAAAATAATAACCGAAAAACAGGCGATGTAATCCGTTAAAAAGCTTGCAATACCTAAGATGTAGCAAGTTACAAATAATATTGTCTTTATTTGTTTTCCCATATAAAAAGTATCAAATAACTTCACAAAATTATCAACAATTTTTTTTTGTGCTAATATAAACTTGTATATGAGGTGAAAATGGAACACTTAACAAAGACAGTATACGGCTTAACCGTTAACGTTGATACATTGGTTACAATGTGGGCTGTGATGGCGTTTTTGATTATATTTTCTTTGTTCGCAACGGCGAAGATGTCTGTATTTCCGTCGAAACTTCAAGCAGTGGCAGAGTCTGTGGTCGGAATGTTTGTTAACTTAACAAACTCAATGATAGGCGGAAAAAATGCCAAAAGGCATGTCCCGCTTGCCGCATCTTTGTTCTTGTTTATTGTGACGGCAAATTTGTGCGGACAGTTGCCGTTAAGAATGTTTCATCTTTCTAAAGGGGAACTTGCTTCTCCGACAAATGACATTAATTTAACAGCTGCAATGGCGATAATTGTACTTGTTTATTATGTTGCAGTCGGAATAAAGAAGAAAAAGTTCAAGTTTTTCCTGCACGAATTTTCGTTTGTCGGAATTGTCATGGCTCTTGTTGAAATATTGGAAATGTTTACAAGACCGTTAAGTTTGGCAATCCGGTTATTTGCGAATATTTTTGCGGGAGAAGTTCTCGTTTCGATTGCATTGTCGGCATGTGCATATTTCTTGCCGTTGCCGGTAATGTTGTTCGAAATTTTGGTTGCTTTTATTCAAGCAACGGTATTTATGATGCTCACGGTAGCCTATATCGGCTCGGCTGAGGGTGAAAGTCACTAATTTATAATTTTATAAGGAGAAAAGATTATGACAGCAGAATTAGCTCAATTGGGTGCAGGTATTGCAATCGGTTTTGGTGCAGTCGGTGCAGGTTTAGGTATCGGTATTGCAACAAAAGGTTTGATGGATGCGGTTTCAAGACAACCGGAAGTTGCAGGTAAGGCGTTCGGTTTCTTCCTTTTGGGTGCTGCTCTTTCCGAAGCTTGTGCTTTGTACGGTTTCGTAATTGCCTTCCAATTGTTGGGTAAATAATAAAAGGTCGATTAGGTCATGGAATTTAACGCAACGTTTTTAGTATCTGCAATAAGCTTTATACTTTTTGTTTTCATAATGAATGCCATCTTGTATAAGCCCGTAATAAAGGTTATGGAAGAAAGAGAGGCTTTTTTGAAGGCAAATTCCGATGAAGCTGAAATTGCACGTTCTTCGGCTAAAGAATTTGCGGACAAGAAGCAATCCGAGCTTGCTGCAGCAAGAAAAGAGGCTACGGAAACTGTTGCAGAAGGTACTGCGAAGTTTAAAGAAGAAAATAAAAACTTGATTGAAGAGTTTGAGAAATCTCAAAAGGCTCGTGCGGAAGAAGAAAAGTTGATGCTTAAAAACGAAGCTGATAATTCTAAAGATGATTTAAGTAAAGGTTCGGCAGAAATTTCAAAAATTATTGTCGATAAGGTTTTGGGGGTGTAGATGCTCGACTTGTCGTGGAATAATGTAGTTCATTCAAATATGTTCAACTTTATTGTTTTAGCGGTTGCACTATACTTTTTGCTTAAAGATAAAGTTAAGAGTGCAGTGGACGGATTAGCCGAAAAAACGACAAAAACAGTTAATGACTCTATTCTCGACAAGGATAATGCGTTGAAAAATCTCGAGGAAACAAAAATTGATTATGAAAAAACACCTCAAGAAACCGCAGAAATAAAGGCAATCGCTCAAAATACATTGAATTCTCTTGAAAAGAAAGCCGTTGCCGATACGGAAAAGGCAAAACAAATTCTCTGTGAGAATGCAACAAAGACGGTTGAGAGTGAAGCGGCAAGAATTAATTCGGTATTAACGAAAGAAACAGCCGAAAATTCCGTAAATACAGCTCTCGCTGACATTTGTGCAAAGTTATCTCAAGATGAAAGCTTGCACGATAAATTAATCGAAAACGCAATCGAAGAATTGGAAAAAATCTGATGGATAAGATTAATACAAAACTTGCAAATACAGCAAAAAAATATGCGGAAGCACTGTTTGAAGTTTCAGAAAAGAATAATGCAACAGATAGTGTTATGAGCGATATTACTTTAATTTTCGATACATTTGCCGAAAATAAAGAGCTTGGCAGTTTTATGTTAAATCCGATTATCAAGCTTGAAGATAAAAAAGATGCAATAAAGCAAATTTTCGAGGGAAAAGTTTCGGAAATTGTAATGAATTTTTTGTATTTACTTGCGGATAATTCAAGATTTGATGCTGTTTTTGAAATAAAAAATGCGTTTGTTGAGTTGATAAAGAACAAACAGAATTTAGTTTCCGTAAAAGCCATAACGGCTGTTGAAATGAAGGATTATCTGAAAGAAAAATTACAAAGAAAACTTGAAGAAAAACTTTCGAAAAGGGTTGAGATAATGTATTCCGTAAACCCTGAAATTGTTGGCGGATTGGTTATTGAGACAGATGGAAAAACGATAGACAATTCCGTTGTAACAAAGTTAAAAAATATAAAAAAACAACTTATATAAAAGGATAGAAAAATGGCAACCATTAGACCTGAAGAAATTACGTCGATATTAAAGACGAAAATAGAAAATTACAATGTCGAAACTGATGTTAACAGCATTGGTTCGGTGTTGTCGGTAGGTGACGGTATTGCAAGACTTTACGGTCTTAAAAACGCAATGTCGAGTGAACTTGTCGAATTTGATGATGAAAATAACACTTTGGGTATGATTTTAAACCTTGAAGAAGATAACGTCGGGGTTGTAATTTTAGGTGATTATACTCACATCAAAGAAGGCATGACGGTTAGGACGACAGGCAGAATTGCATCTGTTCCCGTCGGAGAAGAATTAATCGGAAGAATTATTGACCCGACAGGACGACCGATTGACGGTAAAGGAGATATTAAAATCAGCAAGACGAGGGCGATTGATACGGTTGCTCCCGGTATTGTAACGAGAAAACCTGTACACGAACCTTTGCAAACAGGTTTAACGGCAATTGATGCGTTGACTCCGATTGGGCGTGGACAACGTGAACTTATTATCGGCGACAGACAAACAGGTAAGACTGCGATTGCGATTGATACAATTTTGAACCAAAAAGGACAGGATGTAATTTGTATTTATGTTGCAATCGGACAAAAGACTTCAACGGTTGCACAACTTGCAAAGACTCTTGAAAACCATGGTGCTATGGATTATTCAATTATTGTTTCGGCAAGTGCGAATGATTCAGCTCCGTTGCAATATATTGCTCCGTTTGCGGGATGTGCGGTTGCTGAAGAATTTATGTGGCAAGGCAAGTCTGTGTTGATTATTTACGATGATTTGACGAAGCACGCACAGGCATATCGTGCAATGAGTTTGCTTTTGAGAAGACCGCCCGGACGTGAAGCATATCCCGGAGATGTTTTCTATCTTCACTCAAGACTTTTGGAACGTGCTTGTAAGCTCAATGATGAGTTGGGTGGCGGAAGTATTACGGCTTTGCCGATTATTGAAACTCAAGCGGGTGACGTATCGGCTTATATTCCGACAAACGTAATTTCTATTACGGACGGACAAATTTTCCTTGAATCGAATTTGTTCAATGCGGGTATCAGACCGGCAATTAACGCAGGTATTTCCGTATCTCGGGTTGGCGGTGCCGCTCAGACGAAAGCTATTAAACAAGTTGCAGGTAACTTGAGATTAGGTTTGGCTCAATTCAGAGAATTAGAAGCTTTTGCTCAATTTGCAAGTGATTTGGATAAGGCAACCCGTGACCAATTATTAAGAGGAAGAAAATTGACGGAAGTTATCAAACAGCCTCAATATCAACCTTTAAGTGTTGCAGAACAAGTTTCGATTTTGTTTGCCGCAAACGAAGGATATCTTGATAACGTAGAAAACAAGGATATGAACAGATTTAAGACTGATTGGTTCAGTTACTTTGATGCAAACTTAAAGGAACTTGCAGACAATCTTAATAACAGAGCAGCGTTGTCAGATGAAGATAAGGCAAAATTAAGAGAACATTTGGATAAATTTAAGGTAAGTTTTTTCGGATAGATAAATGAATCAAAAAAACATAAAAGACAGAATATCGAGTATTAAGAGCACTCAAAAAATTACGAGAGCCATGAAGATGGTTGCTGCGGCGAAGGTAAAGAAGTGCGAAAATGCCGTGAAAGCTTCAAGACCGTTTACAAGAGCAATGGTAGAAATGCTTTATAGACTTTTGAAAACGGTCAAGGATTATCCCGAAGATGAAATTAAACCTTCAAAACCGTCACAAAATTGGCGAGTATTGTTGGAAAAACGAGATACGAAAAATGTCGGTATCCTTGTTATTTCATCGGATAAAGGGTTAGCCGGAGCGTATAATGCGAATGTTATCAGATACACTGTAAAAGAGATTAAGGCTTTAAAAGAAAAGGGTATCAATACTCGTTTGTATGTAATCGGACAAAAAGGATTGGCAGCTTTGAAGCGTGAACAGCGGAGTTTGGATTTTGAAATCGTAAAAACTTATCCTGCCTTTATTGAAGGCGGGAGTTCCGCACTCGGTACGGTCGTTGCTGAAGATATGTCCACGGATTTTGTCGGCGGAAAAATTGACGAAATGAAAATTGTCACGACAAGATTTAGAAATATGATGTCTTATTCCGTTGAAGAATGGGGTATTTTGCCGATGGATACAAACACGGATAACGCAGAAGCTTATGTCGTTTCAGAGATGGAATTTGAACCTAATTTATCCGTAATGTTGAGGCAAGTTGTTCCGTTTTACATTGCGAATATTATTTATCAGGCACTTTTGGAAGCTACGGCAAGTGAGCTTGCATCGAGAATGACGGCAATGTCTGCGGCTTGCAACAACGCTGATGAGATGATAAGAACATTGACGATTGACTACAATAAGGCTCGTCAAGCGGCAATTACGCAAGAAATTACGGAAGTTGTCGGCGGAGCTGATGCACAAAATTAAGCGGGCATAATATGCATGTCGAGCGTATTTTAAAGGTATTTGTACAATTTG
>CAZOGS010000038.1:6876-12682 GCA_964579375.1 uncultured Muribaculaceae bacterium | reverse complement strand
AGGTGTTGATGTTTCAATTACAGGTAACTCAACAAACCCGACACGTTTCCAACACCCCGTTGCAGGTACTTACAAAAAATGGTGCTGGGAAAACGGAAGAAAGTACTTCTCCGTAGCATCAGGCGGCGGCACAGGAAGAACACTTCACCCTGATAACGTTGCAGCAGGTCCCGCTTCATACGGTATGACTGATACAATGGGCAGAATGCACGGTGATGCTCAATTTGCAGGTTCATCATCTGTACCTGCTCACGTTGAAATGATGGGCGTTATCGGTATGGGCAACAACCCGATGGTTGGTGCAACAGTTGCAGTTGCAGTTGCTGTTGAAAACTCACAAAAATAGTTTTTCAAAAGCTTTAGACGAAAGCTCTCTTTAAAAGGGAGCTTTCGTTTTTCAATTTTTACTTTGTCCATGACCGACAAATCACTTGAAAAATAAATTGTTTTATGTTAAATTGAAACTGCTATATTACACTAAAAGCAGAAGGTGGTGAAAATAAATGCCGGAAATCAGAGTAGGTGAAAACGAAAACATCGAAGTAGCTTTGAAAAGATTTAAGAAAAAAGTCCAAAAAGCAGGAATTTTGTCTGAAATCAAAAAACGTGAAAGATACGAAAAACCGAGTATCAAAAGAAAACGTAAATCAGAAGCAGCACGCAAAAGACGTGTTTAATAAAAAAGTCCGAGGTCATCTTAACGATGACCTCTTTTTTGTATGTATTGATATTAATTAAGCAAAGAGTTTACAGTATCTAAAAGTTTTTGTTCACTGAAGTCGGATTTATCCAACATAACATCTACGAAGACATCGCCGAACATTTTTTGTGTTTTGGAAATTGGAAGCATGGAAACTGTCACAATGGGTAATGTTTGATATTTTTCAATTTGTCGGACTTTTGAAATTAGCTCAACACCGTTCATTTCCGGCATTTCGATATCACTAATCAGCATATCGCATCCGTTTTTTAAAATCTCATCAAGACCATCAACAGGATTAAGAAAAGAAGCCACATTAAAGCCGGCATTTTTCAGTATATTTGAAAAATACATTTTTGTCGTTTGAGAATCATCAATTACAACAATTTTCTTTGATTTATTAATATTTTTTGTATTAACTTCACTTGTTTCTTGAGAAACTTGTGATGGAAATTCAAGAATTATTTCCGTTCCTATGCCGTCATCGGTATTTATCCTTATTTTTCCGCCCAATTCTTTGATTTTTGTATCAACAATATCGAGCCCCATTCCACGTCCGGAAATTTCCGTAACGAAATCTTGTGTCGTAAAACCTGCTTTTAAAATCAATTTTAACAAATCGGATTTTTTAGCTTTTTCAATTTCTTCAGGGGATAAAAATCCGTCAGAAACGGCTTTTTGTTTGATTTTTTCAAAATCAATTCCCCTACCGTCATCTTTGACGGAAATTACAATGCTTTTTCCTGTCTTTTTTGCTGAAACGGAAATTAACCCTGCACGTGGTTTCCCTTTTTCCGCTCTTTCTTCAGGATTTTCCGTGCCGTGGTCAACGGCATTTCTTAAGAGATGAATGATAGGAGTTTTAATTTCATCAAGGATTTTCTTATCAACACTGACTTCTCCGCCGGTAATTTCAATTTCAACTTCTTTGTTTTCACCTTGAGCAATATCTCTGACCATACGGGGAAACATGTGCAAAATAACGCCGATTGGCAACATTCTGACATTTTGAACCGTTTGGGTAATAGATGACAGACATTTTTCTGCCTTCAAAAAAATATCCGCTTCATCCGAATTGATTTTTTCATAATCGGTAAACATTTTTTGTATTTCGGCAAGATTTTGTTTGTTCTTATTAATTTCTTCCGACAATTTTTTAATTACGTCATCAATATTTTGATTTTTTTCATTCTTTGTCAACAAATTTAACTCATTCAAACTCTTTTCAAATTCAAACATTTTTGACGAAAAATTTTCGGTCAAATTGACTAAAGTCTTGAACTGTTTATGGGCTTTGTTTGTAATATTACTGAGGTTTCCAAGATTAACGAATAATTTATCCAAATTGCTTGAGTCAATTCTCAAAGTTCTGATAGAACCTTGACCCAAATTTTTTAAAATATCGGTAATGTTGCTCTTTGTTTTTTGCGGACAAGGTCTTTGAGGCTTTGCTGAAACTTGAACATCAATCATTTGTTCTGCAATGGAAACCCGCTGTTTCAAGAAGAATAAATCTTCCGTTTTACTTTTGTCGCAAACGACCTTTTTGATTACCTTAAAGGTACCTGACATTGTGTTTATTAAATTGTTATCTATTTTGTCACAATTCATTAATTTTTCAAAAATTTTGGAACATAATTTCAAAATTTCTTCAATTTCAGAATTGTCCTGCGTTATGGAATTGGTAAGACGATAGAGAAGAATTGCCGCTGATTTGTCTGTTTTTAAAGAGGCAATAAGTTTTAAAATTTCCGAAATTTTATCTTCTATCGAACCGTTTTCATCCAATTTTTTTACGGAATTTATAATTTCAGGAATAATATCTTTTATTTGGGCGATAATATCCACAATTTTATCATCCGATAATTCATTATTTTTAATTTCGGAAAGCAAATCTTCCGCCGTATGTGCAAGCTTTTGAACCTCCGTTAACCCGACAATTCCGGCTGAACCCTTAACTGAATGTGCATCCCTCATTAGTTTCGTTATAATTTCAACATTCCTGTTCTTTTCATACAAATTAAGCTGATGAATAAAATCCGTCAAAATCGACTGACATTCTTCTTTAAAAATCAAAATCGTTTCTTCAATATCAAAAGAACTCATTTTGCCCCCGTTCATCATAATTTTACCACAAGGTTTATTTTTTATAATTTTTTCGGACAAAATTTAACTCTTCTTCTTTTCCCAAAAGTCCGTTATTAAGTTTTTCTTTTAAAATTGCCGTTTGTATTTCGGAATAAATTTTTCCCTGCGGAAAACCTTCATTCTTTAGGTCAAGACCGGTTATTTCTATCTTCGTATTTCTGATTTTGAAAAACTTTTTTGCAACTTCATCATCAACAAATATTCCGTAAAAAACAACAGAAAGATAATCTTTGTTACTGAAATATTCAAAAATCTCAAAATTATTTTCAAAATTTGGCTTATTTTTGATTATTTCCTGCAAATTTTCTATTATTTTTTTATCTCTTACCGTTAAATTTAATTTTTGAGGAACTTCAGAACTTGCAAAAATCGGGAAAAAATACAGTTTCCATATATCTTCTCCTAAAATTTTATATTCAAATAAGGCACTTTTAAGCTCAAATCCTCTGATATTTTCAACAAAATCGATGTCAAAAATCTTGTACAAACCTTGCTCTATAAATTTATCAAAATTAGATGCAAAATTCAGGGAAAATAAATCAATTATCTCATTTTTCACCCTTTCAAGCGGTATATTCACCAAATGATTTTCAAGATATTTATCCTGAAGCTTTTTAGTCATATCATCAAGCTCAAAACCAAGACGTTGAGCAAATTTCAAGCCTCTTATCATTCTTGACGGGTCATCAAAGAATGATTTTTCATGCAAAACTCGAAGTTTTTTCTTCTTTAAATCCTCAATCCCGTTTGTAAAATCCTTCAACTCAAATTTATCTTCTCTATTTAAAGAAATAACAAGTGAATTAACCGTAAAATCACGTCTTTTTATATCTTCTTTCAGCTCACAACCGATTTCAACAATTTTCGGCAAATCACCGAAATTGTCATAAACTTCTTTTCTCGTTGAAGCAAAATCAATTTCGACACCGTTTTTAAAAACGACTTTCGCCGTCGGAAGCTTTTCATTGTACTTTACAGACTTGGTTCTTACATAACAATCAAGAATTTCAACAAATTTCTTTGCGTTGCCTTCAACAGTAATATCAACATCGTGAAGAGGTTTTGACAACAAAATATCTCTGACTATCCCGCCGACAAGATAAATTTTTATCCCGCTAAGCTCCGCAACATACATACACTCCGATATTGCATCGTATACATCACAACTTAATTTTTTTCTTATGTTGACCTTCTTCATTTGATAATTATAACAAAGATGACGTATTTTTTTCAATTCCGAAAAAAATCATCTTTTTGACCCTTAACATTTCTTAATTATTTGCTAAAGTTTATAAAGAAAGTGCCGATATATAACATGTAGGTAAGGAAAATAAAATGCTTGAAAACAATACATCACTATTTAATAAACCTTTCGGCTTAAACGTAAAAGTTCCGACAAGAACATTGCAACAAGCAAAAGAAACTGCTGTTAACACTGTTAACAACCTTTGGAAACCTATGGCTGATTATTTTGAAAAAGCAGATAACGTATTCAGCGGTGATGTTCAGGCAGAAATTGAAAAATACCACAGAATGGCTTATTCGTTAGGTGTTACGATGCGTCAAGGTCAAGAAAGACATACATTTAACAAAAAAGTCTAAAAAAGAAGTAAATTGAAAGTAGATAGAGGAGAAAAATTGACTGCAAAAGTGCAGTCTTTTTTTTATTTCAGAGTTTTACAAAATTGGCAAAATCCGCTTATTGATATATCATCAAAATATGATAAAGACACTGATGAAATATTTTCTCATAATAGCTTGCCTGCTTATGCAAACGGTATTTGCTTCGGAAATAAAGGTAAATGACATTACTTTTGACAATTCCGACAGTATAATTTTCATTTCAACAAGCAACACATCGGGAAACAGTGTTCGCATAAAAAAAGGATTATTACAAAATCCGAACAGAATATATTTTGACATCGAAAATGCAATCTTAACAAGGAAACAAGGCTCATTTGATTTCACGTACGGAAAGTTGACGAATTTGAAAATATCGCAATTTTCTATTAATCCGTCGACCGTTCGTGTTGTTATGAGTTATTCTTCAAAGTTAAACCCTGCTGACGTAAAAATTATGACAGTCGGCGGAAGTATAATTATCAAACTTCAAAATTACAAGCATACTCAAGACTTTATGACACCTGTTTATCGGGAAGTCCGTTCAGACTCTTATGATTATTTTGAAAAAGTTAAGGTTAATGAAACGGTTATTGTAAAACAGGAGCAAAATACGACAGCACAAGGAGACGGTGAACAAACAGTCACCCCCAAAAACGAACCTGTCAGAATAAATCAGCCTTTTCAAGAATCCAAACTGCGTTCAAGATATTTTATTTCTGATGCTTTTGCAAAAAACGGGGCTTTATTGCTTGCAGGAACAGGTATTTACAATTTTGAGAAACCTTTTTATCTGCCGCCGGCACCGAATACAAATTATCCGAGAATAGTTTTTGATATTCCGAATGCCGTTGCCGCTTCAAAAATCAGAAACAAAACTTTTTATTTAAACCAAACCGAAACAGTTAAAATCGGTCAATTTGAGCCGACAAAAGTTCGTATTGTCGTCACATCGCCAAATCCCGAAAAATATTTGGCAATTTGTGCAAACGATTTACAAAATATTTTGATAGCAAGGGAAGACAAACTAACAGGATTAAAATTATTCCCCAACGTATCAAACCTTAACTTAGCGGAAATTACGGCAAATAAAGAAACATCAAGCAATATTGATAAAATCTCATTGTCATTTTCCGATCCGATTGTTTATTCAATAAAAAGGAAAAAAAGTGCGGTAGACTTAACTCTTTACAATGTAAATATTGACAACATCCCCGCTCTTGAAAAGAAATTACGAACAGGTCATATAACCAATGTTGAAGTTACAAAAACGGGAGCAATCGGAGTTAAAATAACCGTTCCGATAAAACAAAAAACTGTTCTTAGTTGTTATGAAAA
>CAZOGS010000038.1:0-6776 GCA_964579375.1 uncultured Muribaculaceae bacterium | reverse complement strand
TCAAACAATAAAAAGCCCGATATTTTTGTCAGCGTACACATTAATTCAAGTGAAAATGCCGATGCACACGGAATAGAAACGCATTATTTCAAAGATGACAGTGTCGACCTTGCAAAATCCATTCATCATGCAATGGCGTCAGAAATTGAAGAAACGGACAGAGGTATTTTAAAATCGAGATTTTATGTGATAAGACATACGAATGAACCGTCGGTTTTATTGGAATTAGGATTTATTTCCAATGACGACGAAAGAAATTTACTGTTATTACAAGAACAGCAAGAAAAAATTGCCGATGCAATATCAAACGGTATTTATGAATATTTTACAAAAAAGAAAACAGGAACAAAATAGATGGATAATCGTCCCATAGGTGTATATGACTCAGGAATTGGCGGTTTGACAGTTTTTTCAAAATTGGTCAAACTTCTTCCGAATGAAAATTATCTTTATTTCGGAGATACGGAAAACATTCCGTACGGAACAAAGTCACGGGAGGAATTGCTCAAAATCACTCACAAAATAATGAATTTTTTCAAAGAGAAAAATGTAAAAGCGGTCGTCATGGCTTGTAATACAACATCGGCTGTAGCTTACGATACATTAAAAGAGGATTATGACTTTACGCTTTATCCCGTTATCCAAACAGCTTGCAAAGTAATAGCGGAAATGGATATAAAAAAAATCGGAACGCTTTCAACAGAAGCAACCGCAAATTCACATGCGTACAAAAACCAACTTCTAAAATACAATCCCAATCTTAAAGTTTTTGAGCACGGTTGTTCGGGCAAATGGGTTGAAATGGTTGAAAATCACTCCCAAAAAGATGAAGAAAATCAGCCGATTTTAAAAAAACATTTGCAAACAGTTCTTGAAAATAACGTTGATAAAATAATTTTAGGATGCACTCATTATCCGTATTTGAGAAGCCTTTTAACAGATTTGGCGGGAAAAGATATGTTTATTGACCCTGCGGAATATTTTGTTTATTATATTGCGGAGGACTTAAAAAACAGAGGAAAACTTGCGGAAAAGAAAGATTATGAACCACAATTTTTTGTAAGTTCAAACCCTGAAAAATTCAAAAATTCCTCTGAAATTTTTTACAAACTGAATAAAATACCAACACTAATTAAACGATAAAACAGGAGTTTAAATGAAAAAAATATTTTGTACATTAGCGGTACTTTTAACAACAGCCATCTCTGTAAGTGCAGAAGCTCTGACAGGTATTGCGGCTTGGGGCTTTTCAACGGAAGAACCAAAGACAACTTTTGCCGTAAAACTTAATCAAGCTATTGACTTAAATTCATATACGGTTGCAAATCAAGGTGAATATCTGTACGGAAATGTTGTAAAAGTTGTTGACGGTCAAAGAGGCAAACGTCAAGGTTACTTTGAATTTAATCCGACACACTTGGTTGATGCTCAAGGTAACGCCAAAACGCTTACCGACAAAACTTTGATTGTTAAAGTTTCATTTTACAAACCATTTGATAAAGAAGCTGCAAAAAAACTTGCCGAAAACGGTGCAACGACCGCAGCAGGAATTATTTTGAACGTTCCTATGCTTTCTCAAGGTGTTTCCTTTATAAAAGGGGCAACTCATCCGACTGAAGAAGAAGGCAGAGTTTCAAGCGGATTGAAACAAGTTTACAAAGATTCTCCGCTTTCTTATGTTGAAAAAGGTGAACCTCTTATTTTGGAAAAAGGTCAGGAAGTTAAGCTGAACTTTAAAAACGAGAATTAATTTCGCAAAAATAATCTAAATTATTCTTAAAATAACTTTCGGCAGGCAATTTCAGTCTGTCGAATTTTTTCTGTGCAATTTCCAAATATCGGGAAGCGTTAGAAGTATAAACTTTCGAAGCTGTATAATTTGTACAAATTACCTCAGGACTCAACTCATACAACTCTTTTTGTTCATTAAAAATTTCTTCAACAGCTTTTTCTGCTTGATAAGATTTTCCGTTTTCCGCAAGCACAACTGCATATCGCATTTGAATTTTATGTCGCATACTTTGCGAAAAAGCAGGAGAAGAAAGAAGCTCTTCATACATAGACATTGCCGTTTCATAATTTTTTTGCAAAAAATTCAAATCCGCAAGGTTTATTGCTGATGTAATATCTGTTTCAAAAGACGGGGCTTCTTCCGTATAATTTGTCTTTGCTAATTCATATTCTCCGATAGCTTTGTAATAAGACAAAAGCAAATACCCTAAAGCTACGGCATCAAAATCTCCGCCTTCTTCAATTGTTGCTTTGATTTTATCAGAAAACAACATCGATTTTGCTTTTTCATAATCTTTAATATCCAAATATGCTTGAATTAAATTTTGAGGATACCAACTTTGCAGTTTTTCATAAATCGGAATTGATTTATCATACAAGCCGAGAGTCGAATAACAATTTGCAATCTGCAAATTTATGAGATTTTTCATTTCTTCATCGTTCGGAATGTTTTCGGCAACTTCTTTTAACAATTTTTGGTATTCCAAAACAGCCTTTCGAACATTTCCCCGCTCAACAAGGCATTTTATCATTTCTTCTTTGCTCTCAAAATAAGAATAAAAATCTTTGTTCTTCTTTGATTTTAAAGTAACCGAAAACATTTTCTTTATGGAAGAATCAGCTTTGTAATATTGCTCAGCTTTTTTGTATTCCCCGTTTTGGAAGAAAGTCAAACCCCGTTTTGATAAAACATTTTCTTCCGATATAAAAGATAAAACAGATAAAAATATGCAAACTAAAATAAATATTACAATTACGGATATTGCAATAAAAATGGTTTTAGAATGTCTTTTTGCAGTATTTTCAAGCTTTTTTTTCATCAAAACCTCGCCGTTATTTTATCACTTTTTGTTGCGATTTTCAATTCATAAAAAGCCTATAATAAAAACTACAAATATTTCGGAAAATTTTACCTATCCTTTTACAACTTTGCTCAATCCGGTCGGTTTATCAATATTCCGTCCTAAATTTTTTGCACATTCAAAAGCAATCAATTGCAACAAAGTCAACATTCCAAAAATAGTCAAAGACTCAATTTTTGTGTCGATTGTAATGTGTTTTCTGCAAAGTTCATTGAAATAAGAAGGTGCATTTTTATCAGCCATTGATATCAAATACGGATTATAAGATTTATAAATTTTCTTGATATTATTTATGCAAATTCCGTGATTAATCTCGTCAACGAGAACAATAACTGCTGATTTTCTGTTCAAAATTGCCACATGCCCGTGCATAAATTCTCCCGAAGGGTATGCAGTTGTATTGATGTAAGATGTTTCTTTTATTTTTAAAGCACCTTCTTTTGCAAGTCCGTAAAATATCCTGCTTCCTAAAATTTCGATAGCTTCATATTGAGATAATTCTTTTGCTATATTTTTAATTTCGGAGTGCGTTTTGAGCTGTCTGCGGATGAAATCAGGCAAGCATCTTAATTCTTCAATTTCTTGAGAAATATTTTCACCTTGTTTTTGTCTTATTGCCAAAATTAACAGCATTGCAGAAAATATTTGAGCTGAAAGTGCTTTTGTGGAAGCAATACTTTCTTCAGTTCCTGCCATCGTATAAATTTTGTACTTCGCATTGTTCCACATCGTAGAATTTACGGTGTTTGTAATACACAAAGTATTGTCAGTCTTTTCTGTAACCCTTTTCATTACTGAAAGAGTGTCGGATGTTTCTCCGGATTGTGAAACAAAAACAAAAAGTCTTTTTTTCCAATTTGCCTTATCCGACATGAAAAATTCACCGGAATAAAAAGCTTCCGCATCAAGTCCCAAAGATGTTTTCATCATCTCGGCAACAATAACACAACAATGATAAGAAGAACCGCTTGCAATAAAACAAATTTTTTGAGCTTTTTCGGGGGTATCAACTAAAATTTTTCCGTCATAAGAAACGTAATTTTCGAGCAATTTTTCAATTACATCCGGTTGCTCATATATTTCCCGCTCCATTGCGTATTCAAAATTGCCCATGTTTAACCTCTGTTATAAACTTTAATTAAGTGCCATCCAAATTCTGTCTTAACCGGCTCGGAAACTTCTCCTACCTGTAAATTAAATGCAGCATTTTCAAACGGTTTTACCATCATTCCTCTGCCAAATGAACCAAGAGCTCCGCCTCTTTGTCCCGACGGGCATTTTGAATATCTTGCGGCAAGTCTTTCAAAACTTTCTCCGTCATCAATTCTTTTTTTCAGTGCAATCGCTTCTTCATAACTGTCAACCAAAATATGTCCCGCACTGACTTGATTAACCGCCTCTAATTTTACAAAACTCGGTTTTTCTTCTATTGAACGATAAACTTCTTTTGCCGTCACTGCGGTCTGTACCAAAAGACAAATAACAATTGCAGAAATAATTTTTTTCATTACACCCTCTTTTTGTATAATTATAACGCAATAAAAATTTTTTGCACTACAAAAAAGGACTGATAAAATCAGTCCTTTAAAGTCAATAATCGGGTATTGTTAAAAATTATAATTCACCTCTGATAATTGCTTTTAATGTTTTAGCAACCGTTTCTTGTTCTTCTTTTGTTATTTCGGGGAACATCGGAAGCGACATTACAATTTTTGTATCTTCAACTGTATTCGGAAGTGAATTTTCCGGAATATTTAAGTATTTATGAACTTTTTGCATATGAAGCGGTACGGGGTAATAAAGCATTACACCGACTCCGTTTTCTCTCATTTTATCAAAAACTTCATCTCTGTTAGGAACTTTTACGGTGTATTGGTGATAAATACACTTTGTATCGTGTAATTCAACCGGAGTTTCTACTTCATCACAATCGGCAAATAATTCATTGTAATATTCAGCATTTGCTTTTCTTGCAGCATTCCATTCATCAATGTAAGGAAGTTTAACTCTTAAAATTGCAGCTTGAATTTCATCAAGTCTTGAGTTAACACCGATTTCATCATGGTAATAACGAACAGCACCGCCGTGGTTTCTGAGTGCCACAACTCTGTCACGTAATTTTTCATCATTCATAACGAGCATACCGCCGTCACCCATTGTACCGAGGTTCTTCGTCGGATAGAAGCTGAAACAACCGAATGTTCCGAATGAACCTACTTTTTGTCCTTTATATTCCGAGCCGATACCTTGGCAAGCATCTTCAATTACGTGCAAATTATGGCGTTTTGCAATATCCATAATCTTATCCATTTCACAAGGTTGACCGTAAAGATGAACAGGAATGATTGCTTTTGTGTTAGGAGTAATCAAAGCTTCGATTTTTTCAGGATCAATGTTGAAAGTATCCTTATCTATATCCGCAAATACGGGTTTTGCACCTACGATACCTATTGCTTCCGTCGTTGCAACAAATGTGAAAGCAGTCGTGATAACTTCATCACCTGCGCCTATATCCAAAGCTCTCAACGCAACATGAAGTGCATCAGTTCCAGAATTTAAAGCTACTGCATATTTTGTTCCGCAATATGCCGCAAATTCTTCTTCCAACGCCTTATTATTCTTGCCCAAAATATATGAGCCGGAACGCATAACTTCAATAACGGCTTCTTCCATTTTATCGCCGATTTTTGCATATTGTCTTTTTGAATCCATAATAGGTATCATTTTCAAATCTCCTTTATTTTTTCCCATATATATCTATTTTATCATAGACAGTCTGTCTTTATATAATCTTAATATGCAACAAAATGTTGTTTAATTAGAAAAATTTAATCTGCTAAGGTTTTAACAAAACCTTTATTGCTTTGCTTTCGGCAACCATTTTTAGAGCTTCTTCCGTTTGTGATAAAGGCATTGAGTGAGTAATGAGTTTTTCCACCTCAATTTGTCCCGATGCAATTAAATCATAAGCTTCTTTAAAATATTGCGGTGTATGATGAAAAACTCCGATGACTTTCAGCTCATCATAATGAAGTCTTTTTGTATCAATGTTAATTGTCGTACCGCTTTTGCAACCTCCAAAAAGGTTTATCATTCCGCCTTTTCTAACAAGTTTAAACATTCTTTCCCAAATTTCCGGCAAACCGACACACTCTATTGCCGCATCAAAACCTTTATTCTCTTCCGTCAATGAAAGTAATATTTTATCGGGATTTTTATATTTTGTAAGGTCGATAACTTCGTCTGCTCCGCCAAATTCTTTTGCTAATTTGATTTTTAAAGGGTTTCTTCCTGCCGCAACAACGTTTGCTCCTTTCAATTTTGCAAGTCGAACAAACATTAAGCCGATAGTGCCAATTCCAACAACTACAACCGTTTGACCTTTTTTTATATCCATATTTGCCAAGCCGTGGACAACATTTGCTAACGGTTCTGAAAAAGCTGCTTTTTCGAAACTTAAATCATCGGCGATTTTTATCATGTTTTTTTTGACAATTCTTTCGGGAACATTGATATATTCTGCGTATGCACCGTTTAAAAATTCCAAATTTTCACAAAGATTATAAAGTCCTTTTTTGCAAAAATAACATTCGCCGCAAGGTGCGGAATTTGCCGCAACAACTCTATCTCCGACTTTAAAATCGGTTACGTTTTTTCCTACGGATTCAATCACTCCCGCAAATTCATGCCCGAACCCCGAAGGAGTTTTCTTTATCAAAACCGGATGCCCTCTGCGATACGTCTTTAAATCCGTTCCGCAAGTCAACGCCGCTTCAATTTTTACCCGAACTTCACCATTTTTAGGTTCTTTTATTTCTGTCTGTTCATATTTTATATTTTCAGGTGCATAAAACCTGACAGCATTCATTTTCATAATTTTATATATGCTTTCATAATTTTATT
>CAZOGS010000037.1:3526-12720 GCA_964579375.1 uncultured Muribaculaceae bacterium | reverse complement strand
CTAAAGCCCTATAAAACGGTTCTAACAAATCACCGTTTTGAAGATTGCCGATTTCGGGTTATTTTACAACAGATTACAAATAATTAAAAAATTTCCCATATTAAAAAAATGTTTTAAAATAAAAAAATGAAAAAAATATTATCAATTTTATTAATATCTGTAATTAGTTCATTATCAGTCTATGCTGTAGAAGCGGACGATTCAATTGATGCTGTAATAAAAAAACAGTACAACACTTCACAATCATCCCTTCCCGCACTCCCCAAAACATCTCCGAAGTCAGTTGAACCACAAACAATTTTTAACAACCAAAATAATGTTCCGACAAATGCAAATTCAAATACCCCTAAAATTATTAATTCACAAGAAACAAACACGCCGGTATTGAAAACAGACTTGCCGAAAGTACCGCAAAAAATCAATGTCCGCACATCAAAAATCGGTTGGGGCAAAAAAATAAACGTAAAAATCAACACAAATGTTTCCGACAGAACCGCAAAAGGTTCAAGAGTGACCTTTGTCACACAAGCACCCGTTTTTTCAAAATATGTAACACTTCCTGCCGGAACAATTATATACGGAACGGTTGTAAATTCACACGCTCCGCAAATGCTCGGCAACGGAGGATTAATCTCCATTAAAGCCGATTATATCTCTTACAACGGCAAAACTTCTTATTGCGAAGGAAAAATAATCAAATTAAATCACAAATCTGTTTTATTCAATAATATAAAAGGTGACAGCGGTTATTACAAAGGGATACAAAAAGTTCGACAACCCGCAAAAACTTTTTACGCAAAATCAATGAAAGTTACAAAGAAATTATGGAACGGCCCCGGAGCAATATTAACTCCGATTACATACCTTCCTGCGGCTGTTTTTATGGTCGGAGATACGGCAGTTTCTCCCGTCATTGCCTTATTTCACAAAGGTGACAGAGTATACATAAACAAAGGAACAACCGCAACAATAAAATTAACTTCCCCCGCATATATTGAATATTAGTCTTTGCTAAAGTATAATAATGTCAAGGGAATTAAGTTTTGTCGAAAAAAGTTAAATTAATAATAAGTTTCGTTGTTCTATTTTTACTTGCGGCAACCGCAGCAGGTTTATATTTTGTTGATTCATACGGATTTGATAACAAACAACAATACCAAACTGCGGAACAACAATACCAAAACGGCAACTATCAAGAAGCTTACGTTCAATTTTTAAAGATAAAACATTTTTCAAAATATCGAAAAGTCGCAATTTTAAAACAAGCTTTGGCAGCCGAAAAGCTAAACGATTGGGCTGTTGCAGAGAGCAAATATGAAAAATTCTTGGTTGGGGCAAAAAACGACACCTTCACGGCAAAGGCAAAATATTCTCTTGCAAAATCAAGATATATGTCCAAAAATTATGATAAAGCAATCAAAGACTTTTTATACATTAAAAAAAATTCGCCGATTGAAGATTATCGTTACGCTTCCGATTATTTTTTGGGAAAAATTTCGCTCGCAAAAAATATGTCTGAAACCGCAAAAAAATATTATTTTGCGTATTTAAAAAATTCCCCCTCCGGCACATATTCTTTGACAATTGCTTACGATGCAATGAAAATGGCACTTTCCGATGAAGAAGCCGTTACAATTGCTAAAATTTTTCTTTCAAATCAAAAATATGATGAAGCACTTATAATTCTAAAGGATGTACCGGTTGCGAAAAGTTGGACATATCTTTCGATAGCCCAATATTACAAAAATGATTTTGACAAATACAAAACAACTGTTGCCGAAGGAATTACAAAACATTCGGAAAGCATTGACAAACAGGATTTAAAATTATTTATAGACTTTTATCTGTCAACACAAAAAGATGTTTTAAAATCCCTGTACGAACTTCAAAAATCCTCTGCAGGCAAAGCAATTCCGGACTATTTTTTATACAGAATTGCCCAACTCTTACCGCAAGACAAAAAAGTTTCCATCTATAAAGATATTGTCAAAAAATACGGAAAAAGCGAATACCTCGATGATTGTCTTGTCGGCGTTTTCTTCGATTTTGCGGCGAAAAAACAATTTAAAGCGGCAATAAAAGTCGGTGAAATTTATATCAAAAAATTCCCCGATACCCCATACGAACCGCAAATACTTTTTTGGACGGGCAAATACCTCTTAAAAATGAAAATGAAAGATGAAGCAAACAAATATTTCAAGATGCTTCGATATAAGTATGAAGACTCCTATTACGCATACAGAGCTTCAAGAGCAGATATTCAATCCTTAAATTCTTGGAGTTTTGCAAAAACTCCATTGCCAAAGAGCAAAGAAATTTCATTCCCCTACAAAACATTAAAGCCGGAAGATGTACATTTTGCAAAGCTCTTTGTCGAACTCGACGACAGAACGATTTGGGACGATATTTTGTTTAAAAATTTTGCCGTAAGCTCGTGGAACGAGTACAAAAAAGGCAACATCCCGCTTTCCGTTTATCTTGCGGATAAATATCTTCAAGAGAAAAAAGAACCTATCGACTATTCAAATTCCGTATGGCAATTAGCTTTTCCGATATATTTTGAAGATGAAATCAATAAAAATTGCGACTTACGAAACATTGATGCCTTCCATATCCTTTCTCTGATAAGGGAAGAAAGCCACTTTGACCCAAAAGCAAGAAGCTCGGCTAACGCCATAGGTTTGATGCAGGTTATGCTTCCGACGGCATCATTTATCGCAGAGAAAAAAGGATTTGAAGCACCGGACGACTTTAAACTTCAAAACCCGCAATATAACATCGAAATTGGAACAGCATATTTTTCTTATGTCTTAGAAGAAGTTAACAACATTCCTATGTATGCAACCGGCGGTTACAACGGAGGACCTAATGCCGTAAATAAATGGAGAGAAAGATTTAAACTTCTTGACTCCGACGAATTTGTCGAAAGTATTCCGTATCCCGAATCACAATACTATATCAAAAAAGTTTACAGGAGCAGATATAATTACTCGAAAATTTATGGAAACTAAACGATTTCACCATTTATGGTTTTGATGGTACAATTAAAACAAAAGACAATGAGGATTTTATTTTGAAAGAAAAAATCGTAAAAAAAGAAATGATATATCCGTTTTTACAAAAACCTGTAATGATATATGAACGTGAAAACGGACACAGAGTTGTGTTAGCGTATAAAAAAGGTACGTTGGTAAACGTCAGCACTTGGGTTAAAACAGGTTCAATCAATGAAGATGAAACAAATAACGGAGTTTCTCATTTTTTGGAACACTTAATGTTCAAAGGAACAACAAACCACAAGGCGGGAGAATTTGACAAAATTCTTGAGTCAAAAGGTGCAATAGTAAATGCCGCAACGTGGAAAGATTATACTTTTTATTACGTAACTCTTCCGAAAGGTCCAAATGACGAGTATTTCGACAAGGCTATCGAATTGCACGCCGATATGATGCTCAATCCTGTTGTACCGCCCGAAGAAATAGGCGATACATTTGACATTAACAACCCTCAAATCAAAACGAAACGTGAACGACACGTTGTTACCGAAGAAATAAGAATGAGAGAAGACCAATCGTGGACAAGAGTTTACAACCTTTGTAACCATAATATGTACACATCTCATCCCTATAAATTTGATGTTATCGGAACGGCAAAACTTATTGCGGAAATGCCGAGAGAAACGGTTTTAGATTATTACAAATCACATTATACCCCTGCAACAATGACAACAATTATCGCAGGAGAATTTGATTTTGATAAAGTTCTTGAAAAAGTTGTACAAGCTTTTGATTTTAACGGAAGAAAGAATATTCCGCAAAGAGTTAACGAGCTTGATAAACCGACGGAAGCGACAAAATATGTTGAACAAAAATCAGATATTACGACAGGATTTTTAACGGTCGGATATCTTTGTCCGCCCGCAAATGATATTAAAGGTTCAATTTTGGGCGATATGGTTGCAATTATTATGGGGGACGGCTCAAGCTCAAGATTGTATCAAAATTTAATCGAAAAGGTTGAAAAGCCCATATTTAATATTGTTGCAGCTGATTATTACAGTTTTAAAGACGGCGGTAATTTCTTTGTTCAAGCCAATTTCCAACCTGACAAAAAAGATGAAGCCATAAGTGCAGTAAAATCTGAAATTGAAAAACTTTACGAAGAAAAAATTTCAGCTGACGAACTTAAAAAAGCAGTAAAAAAACTCAAAGCAAGATTTGCCGAATCAAGCGAAACCGTTTCCGATATTGCGGAAACAATAGGTTATTACCTAACTGTTTGCGAAGGCACGGAATCAATAAATTCTTATATAAAAATTCTTGAAAATATTACCATTGAAGATATTCAAGAATTTGCAAAACAGTACTTAAACTTAAACCACGCAACTTTTGCAGTTCTTTTGCCGGAGGAAAAATAAATGGAAAAATTACAATTAAAAAACGGTATTACGGTAATTTTAAACGAAAATAAAAATACTCCGAGAACGGCAATCACATTTTATATGTGTTTACAAAATTACGAAAAAACCGCAGGTTCAAGTGTAATTCTCAACCGCTTGTTCTTACAAGGAACAGAAAAACGTTCCGCAGAAGACATTGCAAAAGAAACAGAAGAAAATGCGATTGAATTGTATAGCGAAATGAAGGCTGATTATCTTCGTTTTAAAGGACTTTGCTTAAATGAAGACTTCGATTATATGCTTGAGCTTTTGGAAGATATTATGCTTCATTCAACTCTAAATGATTTTGAAAAGGAAATCGTTAAGCTCAAAGGCGAAATCGGTGCAGAGCTTGACTCTCCGAAAACGAAAGCAAATGATGCTTATTACAAAACATTGTTCGAAAATCATCCGTACGGAAACACTTATACAAAAATTCTCGAAGAAATTGATAATATTTCAAAAGATGAAATCAAAGAAATGTATGATGATATTTTAAAAACATCAAATAAAATTATTTCCGTAGCCGGCGATTTTGACAGAGAAAAGTTAATCACTTTACTTGAAAAACATTTTGGAAATATGACTCAAAATGATAATTTTGTTTCAAACATTCCTGATGTTAAACTTTTAGAAAATAAACTTACAATTGTTGAAAAAGATGATGCAAAACAAGCACAAATATTAGAAGGATGGCTTTGTCCGACATACTCGGATAAAGAGTATGCAACTATTTGTGTTATTAATTCAATTTTAGGTTCAAGCGGATTATCATCGAGATTGTTTCTTGAATTAAGAGAAAAACAAGGGCTTGCATATACCGTAAGAACGGTTTTTGAACCGAAAATGAAGTGCGGTACGTTTTCAATATACATCGGAACCGAACCGAAAAATATTAAAACGGCGATTGACGGTTTTAAGGCAGAAATTGAAAAGATTATGACAATTCCCGTCGGAGAAGAAGAGTTAAATAATGCTAAAAATAATGTAATCGGAAAAAGAGGATTTTATTTTGAAACAAACGCTTTAATTTCTTCGGTAACGGGCATGTATGAAGTTCAAGGTCTTGGCTGTGATTATGAAGAAAAATACGTTGAGGCAATAAAAAATGTAACATCTGAAGACATTTTAGAATGTGCAAAAAAGATATTTTCAGGCTCTAAAGTATTGGCAGTATTAGCTCCTGAGAAATTTATCAGTCCCGTAAAAAATCAAATATTGTAAATTTTTTGAAAATAAACAATAATAGATGTACGATTAAAATGTAGTATTATGACAAAAACGCAAGAGCAAAAAAACTTAGTAAAAAAGATAAACAAGTTTCAACGGCAAGGCAATTTGCAAAAAGCGATTGAGACTTGTCAATTTGCACTTGTTTCTTGCGGAACAAATCCCGACTTGCACGTTAAGTTAGGTGATTTATATCTTGAAAAACACTTAGACATATATCAATCGAAACAGTATGCCGATGAAGCAATCTCCGAGTATCAACGTGCTCTTGAATCGTATATTGATTCCGCCGAAATTTATTACAAAATAGGGATGGCGTTCTTTTATAAGAATGACTTGGATAAAGCGATTAACTATTTCGAGCTTTCGATACAACACGACGAGAAATCGGGCGATGCAAGATATATGAAAGCAGAGTGCTTTATGAGAAAAGGATATTTTCATGAAGCAACAGATTTTGCACGGGAAGCAGTAAAAGTCGATCCTTGGAAATCATCACGAGCTCATTATTTAATTGCTTGTTTGCTAAGAGTTTCGGCTTTTCGTGACTATAAAATCACAGCAAAGAGTTATTGGGAAATGTTTTTATCGTTTGCAACATTACCGTTTGATAAAAAAGCCCAAAAACAAACTGCACGAAAGATTTCATATTTCAAATTTTTCCCCGTACTTTTAAAGGGATACATTCAAGCACAAATGCACGGTGCGGAAAAAGCTTTGGAAGTATATCAAAATGCGGTGGAAAAAGCTCCGGGTTTTGTTCATTTGTACTGTATTATCGGTGATATTTACAGCATGCTCGGCAGATTGGAAGAGGCGATTTGTGAATACAAACTTGCTATATGGCTTGATAGTTTAAATATTTATGCGTATCGTTCACTTTGCAGAGTTTACGAAGAGCTTGGCGATTATGACAGTGCGGCGGATATTTACAAAAAATTGATAACAATTCAGCCCTATCTTGCGGAATATCATAGCAACCTTGCTAATATCAAGTATTTAAAAGGCGATATTCAAGGAGCAATTTCCGAATATCAAAACGCAATAACAATAAATCCGAAAGTCACTTGGACAAGTATCGTTGCTCAAACTTTGGGATATGTATTTCAAGAAAATGTTAAAAACCTTGATGCTGCAATCGGTGCTTATCAAACAGCGTTCATTTTAACACCGAAAGATATTGATATTTATATCAACTTAGGCAGTGCTTTTTATGAAAAAGGTGAATATAACAACGCTCTTTCCGTTTATCGTCAGGCAATCGAACTTGAACCTCACAATGCCAAAATTTATTGCAACTTAGGATATTTATATTGGGGAAAAGGTCAACTTGATGAAGCAATAAAGACTTATGAAACAGCAATAAAATATGATGAAGAATATGATATTGCATACAATAATTTGGGTGTAATTTATCTTGACGATTTAGGCAGAGTGCAAAAAGCGATAGAACTTTTTGAGCTTGCCATAAAACATAACCCCAACTATGCTTTGGCTCATTATAACCTTGCCCGTTCCATAGCAATTACGGGCGATAAAGTTGAAGCCGCAAAATTGTATCAAGTTGCAATGGATATAAACAACATTACAAATGAATTAGACCCGCAAGAAATTAAAGATAAAATACAAGATTTGTTCTCTTAATTGAGATATTTTGAAATACATAAGTGTAAGGTAAGAAATGAAAAGTATATTTGAAACAACCGTAATGTACGGTGATACGGACGCATACAGAGTTGTTTGGCATGGCGGATATTTGAGATTTTTGGAAAAAGGCAGATATAATATTTGCAAAGAAATCGGTATAAATATTGATGAAGTTGATACAAACGGAATTACATTCCCGATTGTTGATATGCACATCAGATACAAATCTCCCGCCGTACTTTTTGAAGAAATAGCAATAGAAACAGAAATTGTTGAAGTAAAAACAAGAACGGTCACTTTTGTTCAAACGATTAAAAACAAAAAATCCGGAGTTACTCATATAACTGCGGAATTCGTTTGCTGTGCCGTCGAAAGCTCGGATAAGAAATTGACGAGATTTCCGACGGATATTTATAATGCGTTCTCTAACGCCATCAATTAATTACATATTGATAAGGTAAAGAGGTGAAAATTTCTTTGATTGTTTTCTGTTAACGAAGTTTAAAAGTGCTGTAATCATTGTTAAAATCCTTATTCTCTCTACTCTTATATAAAGTGTTTTAAGTAAAAAAAATTGACTTTTTGTATATATATTATGTTACATTACTTAATAATTCGTTTTTGATAAAAATTATTGAAGTAATCGTGATATAATCGAGAGAAGAGAAATAAAGGAGTTTTAATATGGATAAAGAAAACGTATTATATCTTGATTTGAAAGACGGCAGAGTAGTTATTGAAATGTATCCGGAAAAGGCACCGAACCATGTTGCAAGGATTAAGGAGCTTGTAAAAGAAGGATTTTATGACGGAATTTGTTTCCATAGGGTAATTGAAGGCTTTATGGCACAAACGGGAGATCCGACAGGAACAGGAATGGGCGGAAGCGGACAAAATTTAAAGGCAGAATTTAACGACCTTCCGCATAAACGAGGAACTGTTTCAATGGCAAGAGCACAGCATCCCGACAGTGCAGACAGCCAATTTTTCATTTGTTTCAAAGATTGTGCATGGCTTGACGGACAGTACACAATTTGGGGACAAGTTGTTGAAGGAATGGAATTTGTTGACAATATAAAAAAAGGAGCTCCATACACAGGAACAGTCGAAGAACCTGACATAATCGTCAAAATGACAATGGCTTCAGACGAAGAATAGATGATATTTTATAATTCTGTTAATTGAAGATATTTTATAAAAAAAAGTCCCATAATATGGGACTTTTTAATGTGTAAGTATGTATTAAAATATTCTAAGCTTCTTGAGCTTTTTCTGCTTCTTCTTGTTTTTTAATTTCTTCCGAAACGTTTATACGTTCACCGCCTTGAGCTCTTTCTCTGAGCTCTCTGATAGTTTGTTTATCGAGAACTTTTAATTCCATTCTGCCGTTAGATTCTTTAGAAAGAGTTTCTTTAATTTTTGTACCGTAATCGTCATATCTGTTTTCAATTTTTCCGTCAACAATTTGTTGTTGGAACCATTCAATGTGTTTTTGAGCATTTACGGGGTATTCGGGGTGAACTTTTATCCACTTCAAGTAGGACATATTTCCTCTCTTATGGTTGCATTCGCCACACTCTGCAAGATAGTTATCAGTGTCGTTCGGACCGCCTTTTGAGTGAGGGTGAACGTGTTCAATAGTTTGTGTAGATTCTCTTAATAATTCATCAAAAATTGAGTGATTATCTTGATTTTGAATTCTTGAGAATTGTTTGCGTGCCATTTCATCATTTTGAGGAAGGTCTTTTGCCGAATTGATTATTAAATCAAAAGCAATCGGGTCAATTTGACCGTTGTCGTGCATTCTGACGATTTTTTCGGTAAATCTGACTCTGTCAATTTTTCCCGAGTCAATTTTTCTTTGTTCGTTTTCAATTAA
>CAZOGS010000037.1:1342-3426 GCA_964579375.1 uncultured Muribaculaceae bacterium | reverse complement strand
TGACCTTTTTTATTTGCGAAAGAAGCTGAAACTTTGTCTAAATCTTTTTGCAAAATCATTCTTCCGCCACAGCAGCAACAAGGAACATCTTCGATTTTCTTTGTTACAAATTTGCCGGTTGAGCAGTTAAAACCGAAAGAAAGTGATTGACCGCCAATAAAATACGAACGAAGAGCCTCTCCTGAATTTGCTTCGGGTGCTTGGGGTTGAACAGCCTTGGGTTCAGCCTTTTTATCAACTTGAGGTTTGTTATTTACGAAATTAAAATTTAACGCTGATACTGCTGAAATAGCCATTCTTACACACTTTCTAAAAACTAATCACACTTACACCTTATTTAAGATGGTGAATATTAGAAATTGCATGTTTTTAATTAAATATTAAGAAAAGTTAACAGATATTTTTACTTAATTTTTGTATAATATCTGTAGCGAGGTTTATATGAGTTATAAAAAAATTTTATCAACGTTTATTTTAAGCTCGGTTATGTTGACAGGAGCTGTTGTTAAAGCTGAAGAAACGTATTTAACAAAAAATACTAACAAGAAAAATGAATTTAGTTTAAACATTTATTATATCAATGATACACATGGAAAGTTAGTGAATTTTGGCAAATTAATAACCAAATTAAATGAAATAAAAAAATCGGAACCTACTGAGGGCATGTTAATTTCTACTCAGGGTGACATGTACATAGGGAAAAATCATAAGATTAACTCCTCGATGACGAAGCTTATGAATATCGGCGGTGTTGAATTATTCACATTTGGGAACCACGAATTTGACGGAGGTTCTTTAGCACTTGCGAAGGAATTGAAAAACGGTCAATTCAAATCTGTTATGACAAATATGAACATTCCCGAAAACAACCCTCTTAATCGACTAAAAGAGGAAAACAAACTTTTTAATTCTTTGATTATCACAAAAAACGGAGAAAAAATCGGAATTGTAGGAGCAGCTCCGATTGGAGTAAATTTAGGTTTATTTGACAAAGAAAATCAAGTTTCTGTATATGACCCGACAGAAACAATTAATGAATTAAACAAAGAAGTAAAAAACCTTGAAAGACAAGGAATTAACAAAATTATATTAGTAAGTCATTTGGGTTATTTTGAAGAGGGCGGAGATTTAGTTATTGCTCAAAAAACGGAAGGTATAGATGTAATTTTGGGCGGACATACCCACCTTGAAATTGACGATATCCAAACTCAAGACAAAGATAAATCCCATCTTACAAACTTGGTCAAATCAAATCGTGGCGAACCCGTTGTTATTGTACAAACAAACGGAATGGCAAATGACATTGGAAATTTAAAGGTTTCGTTCGACGAAAAAGGGCTAATCATTACCGATACAAAAAACGGAAAACTTTCAAATAGTCACATAAGAATTGACGACTCGGTAAAAAGTGATAAAAAAATCGAAAAAATTATTACAAAAGCTTTGGGTAAAGATAAAGTTGTTGCAGTTGTAAGAACACCGTTTGTTTCAAAGAGTACATGGGAAGAACGCAATACGGAAAATCCCACGGCAAATTTATTATGTGATGCAATTTATGAAAAAGCAAAGGGCAAAAATCCCGATGTTGTACTTATTCATTCTCCGGCAGTTAGAGGCGGTTTAAAAGATGAAATAACAACATATCAAGTAAAATATTCAATGTTACCCTTTAACACACAAATATTTTATGCTGAGCTTACAGAACGTGATTTTGTTGATTTGTTAAATACGGAAGCACTTACGAGCATGACAACATCAAATTCACAGATGATTCAAGTTCACGGAATGAGATATGTTGTTGATAAAACAATTGAACATCCCAATGCCGATGATGCTCTTTGCGTTAAAAATATTGAATTACTTGATAAAAATAATAATGTAATAAAAAGAGTTGACGAAAAAAATCCATCCGAAACCAAAATGATAAAATGCGTAATTTCAGGATATTTATTCCTTGATACAAGAACAAAAGGTATTTTGCAAAACGCTAAAAATGTTCAAATGATAGGAAAAGAACACGATATTGTTTTAAAATATTTGAAAAAGCATAAACAAATTGATGCCGTTAGAGAAGGCAGAGTTAC
>CAZOGS010000037.1:0-1242 GCA_964579375.1 uncultured Muribaculaceae bacterium | reverse complement strand
TACGTATCGGATTTATTGATTGAAACTATTAAAAAAAATAACTTTTCGGTACTTGATAACGAAGTAGCTCGTGAATTGCTTTCGGAAAAGAATTTAATTTCGGAAAAAGAAGCCGTTCAACTTTGCCAACAAGAACTCGTTTATTCCAATTCGGAAAATTCTTTGAATTGGATTTCATCAAACGCAAACGGAAGCGACCTTGAAAAAATGATAACCCTTTCAAAAGACAAGGCAGCTTTTCGAACCGCAATAAAAGACATATTTCCCAATTATTTTTTCAAGGAAATTGACTATAAAGATTTAAAAAAACTTTCGCCGTCAGAAATAAAATTTCCGCTAATTTTAAAACCGTCAGTCGGATTTTTAAGCTTTGGCGTTTTTACTGTACAAGACGAACAAGAATGGCACTCCGTCCTTGATAAACTTGATAAAGAAATTGAAAGAATAAAAGGAATTTTCCCGCTAAGCGTCGTAAATACAAGCTCGTTCATTATAGAAGAAATGATTTTCGGCGAAGAGTTTGCAATTGATGCGTATTTTGATGAAAATTCCGAAGCAAACATATTGAACATCTTTAAACACCCGTTTTTCGACGGAAAAGATGTTTCCGACAGAGTTTATTATACTTCAAAAGCTATCATCACTGACCATTTATCCGTTTTTAAGGATTTGTTGGATAAAATCGGCAAAACGGCAGGGTATAAAAACTTCCCGTTTCACTTGGAACTTCGATTTGACGGAAAAAATGCAATCCCGATTGAAATAAACCCTCTTCGATTTTGCGGTTGGTGCATAACAGATATAGCAAAATACGCTTGGGGCATAAACGTTTATGAAGCTTTTTTCAATACCAAAAAACCGGATTGGGATAAAATACTTTCCTCTGCCGATGATGATATTTATTATTTCACAATCGGAGATATTCCGAACAACATAAAAAAATCAGATATTCTCAATATCGACTATGACAAATATCTGCAAAATATATCTAATCCCTTAACCGTCAGAAAAATTGATTTTAAAAATAATCCTATTTTCGCAATAGTTTTCGCAAAAACTTCAAATAAGGATGAAATTAAAAATATTTTGGCGTTAAATATGTCTGAATTTGTTATTTGCAATTAATTTCAAATTGCCTTTATCTTTTACCTTTTAAAAAATATTGTGCAAAATTTTTCCCAAAAATTAGGCAATCATGAAAACCCGCACCATGACATGGTTTTCATGATTTCATTTGCCCTT
>CAZOGS010000036.1:1240-12757 GCA_964579375.1 uncultured Muribaculaceae bacterium | reverse complement strand
TTTGCTTAAATTGTTCTATTGTAAGACTTTGTGCTCCGTCTGAAGATGCTCTGTCAGGGTCATGGTGAACTTCCATCATAACACCGTCAGCACCTACAACTAAACCTGCTTTTGCAAGCGGTTCAACGAGATATCTTCTTCCAGTTCCGTGGCTCGGGTCAACAATAATCGGTAAATGTGAATATTTCTTGATAACAGGAATTGCCGATACGTCAAGGGTATTTCTTGTGTATGTGTTGTCAAAACCTTTTACACCACGTTCACAAAGAATAACTTTCGGGTTTCCTGTTGCAAGAATATGTTCTGCGGCAAGCAAAAATTCTCTGATTGTAGCGGCAGGACCATTCTTAAGCATAATAGGCTTTCCTGTTTGACCGGCAGCCTTCAAAAGTTTGAAGTTTTGCATATTTCTTGCTCCGATTTGCAAAATATCCGCATATTCACAAATCAAGGGCAAATCCAATGTATCCATAACTTCCGTTACTACAAGCATGCCCGTTCTTTCTGAAGCTGTTTTAAGGTATTTTAAACCTTGTTCTTCATAACCTTGAAAATCATAGGGTGAAGTTCTCGGTTTAAAAGCACCGCCACGTAAGAAGTTACATCCACATTCTTTCGCTGCGTCGGCAACTCTTAAAAGACCGTCTAAATCTTTTTCTACGCAACAAGGTCCAACCATCATTTGCGGTCTGTTTTTACCGCCCAATTTAACCCCGTTCGAAAATTCAATTACGGTATCTTCGCTTTGACCTTCTCTTGAAGCAAGTTTGTACGGTTCGGAGATTAATTTTACCTCACGAACACCTTCATAGGAAGCAACCGCTTGAGGTTGAAACAATTTTCTGTCACCGATTGCGGCAATTACCGTCATGATATCTCCACGGTTTAAAACCGCTCTGAAATCGTGACTTTCAAGATAATGTACAACCGCCTGTATTTGTTCTTCTGTAGCCTTAGGCTCCATTACTATAATCATAATTCCATGTCCTTATTTTACTTTTATCAAAATTTATTTAAACGGCATTTGCGGGAAGTTAGGCATATTCGGCATTTTAGGCATTCTTAATTTGCCTTTTTTCGCCTTTTCCTGCAATCCTGAAAGACCTTTCATCATTTTTCTCATTTGCTCAAACTGAGTAATGATTAAATTAACCTCGTGAATTGGCAATCCCGAACCCGCTGATAATCTTCTTTTTCTCGATGTATTAATTATTTCCGGATTATCTCTTTCTTCGGGCGTCATTGAGTTGATAAAGGTTTCAACTTTTTTAAGTTGCTTTTCACCTTCTTGAGCAATTGTTTCACGGTTTTCCTTATTCAAGCCTGGGATAGGAAGCATTCCCAAAAGATTTTCGATTGAGCCGAACATCTTCATTTGTTTTTGTATTTTCAAAAAGTCATTGAATGTAAATTCAGCCTTCTTCATTTTCGCTTCAAATTCTTTGGCTTGTTTTTCATCAAAAACTTCTTGTGCTTTTTCAACCAATGAAACAATATCGCCCATTCCCAAAATTCTGTCTGCAAGTCTTGCGGGGTGAAATTCTTCGAGCGGTTCTATCTTTTCGCCCTTACCTAAGAATTTAATAGGCTTACCTGTTTGGTGAACAACACTTAAAGCCGCACCGCCTCGGGCATCACCGTCGGTTTTTGTCAAAATCGTACCTGTTATTTCAAGCTGAGAGTTGAAATCTCTTGCGACATTGACAGCCTCTTGACCTGTCATTGCGTCAATTACAAGCAATTTTTCCTGCGGACTGTAAACTCTTTCCAAAATTAAAAGTTCAGCCATCATGTCGGTATCAATTTGCAAACGACCCGCCGTGTCAATCAAAACAGGGTTGTAGCTTTCATTCTTTGCTTTTTCGATACCTTCTCCGACTACACGTTGAACGTCTTTGCAATCGTCAATCGTAAAAACATCGACTCCGACTTGTTGACCTAATGTTTTTAATTGTGTAATCGCTGCGGGACGATAGACGTCTGCGGCAATCATTAACGGCTTTCTTCCGTCTTTTTTAAATTTCATTGCAAGTTTTGCACAGGATGTCGTTTTCCCCGAACCTTGCAAACCGAGCATCATAATTAATGACGGATGTCCGCTTAAATCAAGAGGATGGTCTTCTTTGCCCAAAAGTTCCGTCAACTCGTCATGAACGATTTTTACAAGTTGTTGACTCGGATTGACACCTTGGGTAACTTTTTCGCCTTCCGCACGTTCTCTGACTTTTGAGATAAATGATTTAACGACGGTAAGATTTACGTCGGCTTCAAGTAAAGCACGACGTACCTCTCTTAAGGCATCCTGCATATTTTCTTCGGTAAGTTTATCGTTGCCCGAAGTTTTTCTGATAATTTCCGTTAAACGTTCCGATAAATTGTCAAACATAATTAGTCTTTCTTTCCGAAATCAGCACTTGTAATAACTCTGTCTATTAAACCGTATTCGCAAGCTTGTTGTGCGGACATATAATTGTCACGTTCGGTATCGGCTTTAATCTTTTCAACGGTTTGCCCCGTATGTTTCGATAGAAGTTCATTCAATGTCGAACGCATTCTTAAAATTTCTTTCGCTTCAATTTCAATATCGGAAGCCTGTCCTTTTGCTCCGCCTAACGGTTGGTGAATCATAATTCTTGCACTCGGAAGAGCAAGTCTTTTTCCCGGGGTACCTGCAGAAAGTAAAAACGCTCCCATACTTGCCGCTTCGCCGATACAAATTGTGCTTACATCCGCTCTTATGTGATTCATTGTGTCAAAAATTGCAAACCCCGATGTTATAACTCCCCCAGGCGAGTTTATGTAAAGCATAATGTCTTTTTCCGGATTTTCGCTGTCTAAGAGTAAAAGTTGTGCAACGATTGAATTTGCCAAATCGTCATCAATTTCATCTCCTAAAAAGATTATTCTTTCTCTCAGTAATCTTGAAAAAATATCAAACGAGCGTTCTCCTCTCGATGAGGACTCAATAACCGTTGGCATGTATGAAAGTATTTTTGAATAATTCATTTTATTTCCCTTTGAAAATATTTACTTTATAATTATATTAAAATCGTACCACAAGAATAATTTTTGTACTAATTTTTAAAGATATTGAGGTTTAATGATTGATTTTGATCAACCCGTTTGGAACGGCAGAGAATATTTGTTTATTAACAAACCCGAAGTTGCCGCCCTTTATGAGGGAGAAAGCACAATTTATCAATACGCCCTTCCTACCTCTGATTATCCTGTTTTGAGGATGCCTTTTAATATTTACGATAAAAACGGAGATGTCCTTGAATACGGAATGTACATGATTATGCTTGATCAAAACAGAAAATATCTTATGTTTGTTCAAAGCGGCATGGTTAAAGCACGTGTTCCGGTTTTAAAATATTCCGAAAAAATGATTGACGAAGAAGAACGTCAAGAACGTGAAGATATTTTTGAAAACTATAAAAAATATATGCAAAAAGGTAATCAACGCAAGGCAAAGACATACAAAAAAGAGCTTGAAATATACGACAATCGTAAACAAACTCAAATGAAAGCAACAATTATCGAAGATGAAATAAGCGGATTTTATGTGCTTCAATATGAAACCTATACCCAAAAGGCTACGGCAATAATACCGATTTATAAGTAATATTTTTGAACAAAAATGCTTAATGATGTTCACAGATTTTAAAATTTGATATATACTAATAAAAGTTTTGCATAAGTTTGCGAAAGGATAAAGAATGAAATCGTCCAAAACACAATATTCAATTAAATCTTGTCCCACTGATGATTCCGAACAATTGGAGCTTCTCTTAAATTCTATGTCGGAAGAAGGATGGGACTTGTATACAATGCACGAAGTTGAAAGTGAAGATGAAGGCTATGAATACAGTTGTATATTCGTAAAAGAAGCATCTCCCGACGATTTGTTCAAAGAAGACTTTTCTGACTATTTCGGTTTTAAGACCAAAATGGAAAGAATTATGTCCCCGAAACAAGAACCGCTTGATTTATGCCTTGATATTCAAAAGAAAATCAAAGAAAAAAGAGAAAAAATTGCAAGAATTAAATCTCTCCTTGATTCGACGTCAGAAGACAGCAGAAACCAACTCAATGATGAAATTTCCGTTAATATAGACGAACTTGAAAAATTAAAGAAAAAATTATACACCTGTCTTTTACCTGATATTATGTACAATAAATTAGGTGAAAACAAGCTCACGATTGCACTTTCTGATGAATTGACGGAACTTGTAAATCCTGATGTTGAAGTTAATTTGCTTTCAAAAATTGTTCAGGTAAGACAAAACTTGACGGAAGAGTTGGGTTATATTATCCCTGAGGTTAGACCTGTTAACGGGGATTGCCTTGAGGCAAACGAATTTGTTATAAATGTAAGAGGCACACAAGCTGTTAAATCATCCTGTTATGTCGGGTATTTAATGTATTTTAAAGATGAATTAAATCTTCCGAAACTTCCTAAAAATACAATTAAAGATACAGACCCTGTCACGGGCAAAAAGATTGTTTGGATACCTCAGGACAAAACAGATGATTTCTGGACAAAAGGTTTGGATGCAAATGACTACATTGCAAGACTTTTGGATTATGTTGCGATAAAATATGTTGATGATATTTTGGATTATTCCGATATGAACAAATACATCGAAATTGTTGCACTTAAAAACCTCTTCCTGCTTGAAAATATTATTCCTGATTTTGTTTCCATAGGGGAATTGAAATATTTATTTACAAGTCTTATCAAGGAAAGAGTTTCCGTTAAAGATGTCGTTTTTGTCTTTGAAAAGATTAATGACCTTTCTTCCGACCCCGCAAAGGATGATTTGCTCTGCGGATTAAGAAGATATTTGGCAAGAAGCATTACCGCTTCTCTCGTAAATGAAAACGGTACGATAAACCTCGTTGAGCTTACCGAAAAATCACTTAAATCTTTAACGGGAGAAAAAGATGAAAACAGTGTTGTGAAAATTGAAAGCTCAAAGATTGAAAAGCTTTTGAAAAAAATTGATTTGGTTTTGGAAGAAAAAAATCTTAAACTTAAAGATACGGCGGTAGTTTTGCCCGCTAATTTAAGACAGATTGGATTTTTGGTTCTTTCAAAATTTAACCCTGAAATTAAAGTTGTTGCAAGAGAAGAGATAACAACCGATTATCCGTCTTCGATTGTCGCTGAAATTTAATTGTTACAGTTATCACTAAATTTAGTATTTACGTTAAATTTTGTTATAGCTATTTCACAAATTAAAAAAATATGATAATATAAAGTACGTTATTGAATGAAACAAATGGGATAAAAATATATGACAGATGAAAAGAAACCTCAACAAGGCTCGATTATGGTACCGCTCGACGATTTGGATACAGTGAGCGAAAAGGATTCAAATACTGTAGATGAACTTGCAATGGAATTGGCGGCAATACATCAATCGGCTAAAAAAGTAGCGATAATCGGCAGCCGTAACCTTCCGATTACACATCAACAACTTATTGAGGTTTTATCTTATGCATTGGTAAAACAAGGAAATACGATTATTACATCCGGCGGTTCAAGCGGAACGAACGCTGCGGCTATCAGAGGGGCAATGTCAGCCGATCCTCAAAAGTTAAGAGTTATTCTTCCTCAAACAATCGGTCAACAACCTTCTGATGTTCAAGATCAATTAATCGGGGTTCATAACATAATTGAACACCCCGACAGAGCAATGATGACATTAGCTGATGCAAGCCGTATTTGCAACCGTGAAATTATTGATGAATGTCAACAATTGATTTGTTTCCTTTCTCATACTTCTTCAACATTGCATAACGCAACTCAGTATGCGGAAGATATGCATAAGGTTGTTACTTCTTTTTATCTTGATTAATTTTGTTTTTAATATTTTTCGGCATCTGATTTACAGGTGCCTTTTTGAGTTTATTTCCGTCTTTTTTAAGTTTCGGTGCAAAAGATTTTAGAAAAAATCTCTTCTAAAAACTTAGAAGAGATTTTCTTGTGTATTTCTTTTTAAAAATCATGATTGTTGGAAACAGCCTAACCCTCTTTGAAATATTATTTTATTTCATAAGTTACATTTACGACAGCCGTTACTTTTTTATCTATTGTATAGGAGTCATTAATTCCCATATCGCTGACGTTTGAAGACTCAGGAGCCGTAATTTGGAACACGCCTGTTTTTACGGATAAAATCTTTCCTGTTTTATTGCCGTTAACTTTGAGCGTTGAATTTGCCCGTTGTTTTGCATCTTGTGATGCTTTTTCAAGCAGTTTAACTTTTAAATCCGCAAGTTTTGAATATTGATATTCGGGGTTTTGAGAATTAATTAATATTCCCTGTTCACTCAAAGATTCAATATCCGTCGATAATTTTTTTATCTTTTGAACATCATTTGATTTAACTTTAATATTTTGATTGTAATTATATGCGGCAATTTCATCCGTTATATTGCCGTTGGAAAGTCTTTTGTTTGATGTCCAATAAGAAGCCGGTTCCACGGAAATGTTATCTTCTTCAATTCCGTTATCGACTAAGTATTTTTTTACAATCGGTATTTGCGTTTGGATTTGTTTGTAGGCTCCGCCTAATGTCGGACTTTTTGTGTTAATGCAAATTGACCAAGTTGCGGAGTCTGATGTAACAATTTCTGCTGCAGAGCCTGTCATGTAAATACCTTGTTTATTGATATTTTTTGTCCCGATTGCAACCGCTATAATCAACCCTGTTGCCAAAATAACCGAAAGAATTGTAAGTTGATACTCTTTAAGTTTTTCGCACAATGCACACATATTTTTCTCCTCTGATATCTAAGAATTATAACATTATACAGTTTTTTTTCGTATTAGCAATAGTATTTGACAAAAGATTTAAAGAATATTATTATGAATTTGAATTACCCGATAAGGAAAGCAAGGGTGTAAGTCCCTCACTGGTCCGCAACCGTAAAGTCGGAATGCTTATCGATAAGGTTACCTCGAGACAGGAGATTTTTATTCAATCTCCATTGAAGTATTTACATATTTTCGGATATGTTTTGCTTCGCTATAGTATGGAAAAGAAAAGGAAAAGTATGAAAAGAAAAGTTTTGACGGCTATTCTCTCTGCTTCACTTCTCGTAAATTTACCCGCATACGCAGTTTCGGAAACAGACATGCGTGATGACGGGCAAGAAGCAGAGGCAAAAAAAGTTTTGTACGGGAATTTAACCGACAAACAAATTTATTCGTTAAACAACTATGCTTCGGATGCGAAAACATCAGGTGCAAGTGTTGATGTTATCACAAGAGAAGATATTAAAGACCAAAATTCCCCCGTAATATCTCAACTTTTAAATCAAACTATGGGTTTGACCTACGGTCAAGGTTCAGGCGGAGTCGGACAACCATCAAAGCTCATAATCAGGGGCTCTGACAGGGTTATGTTTACCGTTGACGGAACAAGAATTGATGAAATAACAGGTACGGCAAGAACAACAAATTTAAGTAATTATCTTCTCGTTGACGATATTGAAAGAATAGAAGTTATTCGTGGGGCAAACGGAACAATTGCCGGTCACACCGCTTCAGGCGGCATGGTCGCAATGCAAACAAGACGTGGTTCGGGAAAATTAAAAACCGAAGCCGAATCCTTATTCGGTAGTTACGGCTATTTCAAAGAACGTTTTGCAGTAATGGGCGGCGGTGATAAATTTGATCATTACACCGCTTTGACGTGGTTCAAAACCGATGACGGCACACGACCTGAAAATATGCATAGATACGGTGACAATGCGTACAATAACTTGAGTATTGTCGGCAACTACGGTGTACGTTTCTTGGACGGAAAGGCTGAATTACGCAACATCTCAAGATATAACAGAAGCAGAAAAAATCTTGAAATGAGCCAATATAACGGAATTGCAAATGATGATTATGCTCTTACAAATCAATTTACGGATACATTGTCTTGGGCTCATCAAGTTAATGATAAGTACGATTATGATGTTAAAACTTCCGTATATTCAACTCATTACAATTATTATCAAGATGAAAAAGTCGGTTCTTGGGGACCTGCAAACGCAAAAACCGATAATGACGGTTTAAGATACAACATAGGAACTCAACACAATTATCAAATATTCGATTGGAACAAGATTTCTCTTGGCTATAACTTTGAAACGGAATGGTTTAAAAACAGATATACCGATAAATTATGGGATGGCAACAACACTCTTGATAAAGGCAGAACTCTGCAACATGACGTTTACGTTAATGACTGCATAAATGTTAAGGATAAGTTGTTCATCCGTGGCGGTGCAAGAATGATGTCTAATTCAAAATACGGTACTTATGTAATGCCTAATGCTTCAGCCGCCTTGGTTTTACCGACATTTGATATCGACGGTGCAAAAACGACTTTCCGTGGAAGTTGGGGAATGAATGTCAACAATCCTACACTTTATCAACGCTATGGTACGGTTCCTTATATGTTGATTGCTAACCCTGATTTAGATCCTGAACGTGTAAATTCTTGGGATGCAGGCATCAATCAAAGCTTTTTTGATGATAAGTTAACTTTCGATTTTGGCTATTTTAACAGTACATATAAAGACTATATTCAATATACCCGACTTAATCCGAGCAATCCTTGGGATTGGACTTCTCAATATATGAACATTGCAAAAGTCAAAATGAACGGGTATGAAGGAAAAATTACTTGGACTCCGAATGAAAAAGTTAAGGTAGTTGCAAATTATACCTTCACGGATGCCGAAAATAAACAAACTCACTCTCAAGTCGATTTAGTTTCTAAAAACAGAGTGAACGGCACAATTATTTGGACTCCGATTGAAAGATTTTCCGCTTATATCGGCGTTGAAAGCGGTGATAAAAGATATATCGGATCAACTAAATTGTCCGGTTACGTTGATGTCAATGTCGGCTCAACAATTCGTCTTTTCACGTGGAAAGATGCAAAATTCTATTTGCAGGGCGATATGTATAATTTGTTAAATCAAAAAATTGCTTGCGGTGTGGCTAATTCCGTCGCAGGAAGGCTCTATCGCCCCGGAATTAATTTTAGATTGGGCATGTTTGTAAAATACTCTCTGCCCGAAAAATCCAATGAAAACTTATAATTTATGCTATAATTGCCTTGCCCAACGGGCAAGGCTTTTCTTTGAGGTTGTATGTTAAATTCAAAAAAAATACTGATAATATGTGTTTTGACGCTTATTTTCTGCGTCTTACTCTATATTTCAGCTTTCGTCGGAAATAATGATTTCGGTTTTCATTTATTAAAAAAATCATTTCATTTGAACGGCGATTCTGACAGTATTTTGCTTGAAGTTTTACGGTTTCCGAGAGTGTTTAAGGCTGTTATTGCAGGCTCTTCGCTTGCTCTGTCGGGCATGATGCTTCAAGCCGTTTCGAAAAATCCTCTCGCAGAACCCTTTATAACCGGAATTTCCGCAGGGGCAGGACTTGGAATTGTCGCTTCCGTATTGTTTTTTGGCGGTTTTGCATATTCTCTTTTGGGTTTTATCGGTGCAATGTTCGCAGCGTTATTTGTGATTTTGTTTTGCGGAATTGGTAAATTTACGGTTACAAAATTAATCTTGACCGGTCTTTCCGTCAATATGTTCGCAAGCTCGATAATATCTTTTATTCTTCTTAAAAATCCAGATAACACTTACGCTTTGACTTATTTATTAACGGGAAATATCTCTGAAAATACGGGTGTTTCGAATTTAACACTATTTGTGTTATTTATTGTAATTATTGCGTTATCGGCATTGATGATGCCTAAATTGAACTTTTTAAGATTAGATGATGATTTTTTGCCTGATTTGAAAAATAAAAGAAAAGTTTATAATGTTGTATTGATAATTTTGTCGGCTATTCTTGCGGGCATGAGTGTATTAACGGTCGGAATTTTGAGCTTTGTCGGGATTATTGCTCCTCAAATAACAAGAATGCTTGTCGGAGTAGATTACAGGTACGCTTTTTTCGTAAATATCTTAATCGGTTCGAGTTTCATTTTGTTTTCGGATTTTGTTTCAAGAACAATTATTTATCCGATGCAAATACCGTTGGGCATAGTAGTAGCTTTTGTTTGTTCTCCGATTTTTATTTATTTTTTAGCCAAAAAAGGAGGTCTTTTGAATGATTAGTATTTCAAATCTTTCTTTGGCTTTTGGTAAAAAAATATTGTTTGATAAACTCAATTTTGAAATTCAAAGCGGTAAATTAACAGTCATAACGGGGCTTAACGGTACGGGAAAAACAACCTTGTTCAAAGTAATGGCAGGTGAATTGAGTGTTAATGGGGCAAAAATTACATCAGACGCTAAAAAAATCTTCTTTCTTCCTCAAAAAGTTTCTTATCCTTATTCTATAACGCTTTTTGATTACGTTCTTTCGGCGTTTTATTCAAGCTCTTTTAAATGGTATTTTTCAAAAGCCGAAAAAGAAAAAGTTCTTGAAATTCTAAAAAATCTTTCAATTTTAGACAGAAAAGATATTCTTCTTAAAAATTTAAGTTCCGGTGAATTACAACTTGCAAATCTTGCCGTTGCTTTAATTTCGGGGGCTGATTGCTTGCTTTTGGATGAACCGACTTCAAATTTGGATTTAAAAAATCAAGTTATGATTGCTTCAATTTTGAAATATTTAACAAAAAAAGGCATAACTTGTGTTATGATTACTCATGATTTAAACCTTGCTGCCGAATATGGTGATTATTTTATGGGATTTTCCGAAAAAGGCTTTGTTCAGGGTGAAAAATCAGCGTTTTTTACGGAAGAAAATTTAGAAAAAATTTTTGGTTTGAAATTTAATGTGGAGTTTGAAAATGAAAAAATTAATTTCAAAATTATTAATTAGCTTGCTTCTTGTCATATCCGCTTGTAATTATACAGAAGCGAAAACTTTTGTGAGTTTATCTCCCGCTTTAACGGAAATTATGTATGCAATAGGTGCAGAGTCCGATTTGGTTGGCGTTTCGACGGAATGTAATTATCCCGCTCAAGCTAAACAAAAAAAACAACTTGGAAATGCTTATTATATCAACAAAGAAGCCATTCTTCAGCTTCATCCCGATTACGTTTTGCTCGCTGACGGAGCAGCTTCAGCTGTTCAAAAATTTGATAAAACAGGAGTTAAACCTATTGTTTTTAAGATGCAATCAGTAAATTCCATTTACGATACAATTCTTGAAATGGGAAAAATGACAGGAAAAAATGAAAACGCAAAATCTATTGTTTCTTCTTTGAAGTCGGATATTTCAAATTCTAAAACAACAAACCCGAAAAAAGTCCTGTACTTAATTCAGCTTAATCCGTTAATTACAATCGGCAGTAAATCTTTTATTTCCGATATGATAAAAACTTCCGGACAAATTTCTGTGACTGAAGATTTGAATGCCTTTTATCCTGCAGTTTCTGCTGAATATTTACTTAAATTAAATCCTGATGTCATCGTCGTCAGCATTAAATCTGATGATACAACTTTGAAAAAATTATTTCCGAATACAAAAATTATTT
>CAZOGS010000036.1:0-1140 GCA_964579375.1 uncultured Muribaculaceae bacterium | reverse complement strand
ATTAAATCTGATGATACAACTTTGAAAAAATTATTTCCGAATACAAAAATTATTTATTTAACTAAAGAACAAAATGACCTCGTTAACCGCCCTGCAACAAGAATAAATAAGGCAGTTAAGTTCTTTGCTGAATTGTAATTTTGTTAAAAATATATGTTTGAAAAATCTCTCATTTGAATGAGGGATTTTTTTATTTGGCAAAAAAAAGAATGTAAAGTTATGTTACAAAAAATATATGTTTTTAGGTCGAAAAAGGCAATAAATTTGAGTTCAAATACTTTACATGAGAGTAAGCAAAATGATTATATTTTGTTTGAGATAGAGATATTAGGACAGAAAATTGAAAGTACAAGAAGTACAAAATGCGAATAATATCAATGTAACGGCTCCGAACCAAGCTGCACGGTTGAGATACGGTTTTGGAACTTATGCACAAGCAAGAGTTCAACAAGACCTTTACAAACTCTCAAACGCACAAGTTGAAAAAAATCCGGTTGAAGCACTTTACGAAAAATTCTTATCAAAATACAATCCGAATGCTTTAATGAACAGATATATGACAGAAGATTCCGTCGAATCTATGCTTCAAAAGGCTCCTGTTGTAAAAGAAATTCTTGCTGAAAAGGGTGTTAACGCAGTTGTTTGTATAAACAATTTGAAAGATATAAGAAATTCTCACGTTAACACTACTGTTGAAGTTGCTGTTTCGTTAGCCGAAAAAATGAATCTTTCTAAGGAAGAAAAACAAGCTGTAGCACTTGGCTCACTTTTCCACGATTTTGGTAAAATCATGATTCCTCAAGAAATTCTCAACAAAAACGGTAAACTAAACGCAGAAGAAAGAGCAATCGTAAACACTCACAGCAGAATAGGTTATGAATTGCTTAAGACTACGGGTATGGACTCAAGAGCTTTGGCTATTGTAAGAAATCACCACACCGCAGCTTCAATGACTAACGACAAGCTATCAAAAATCGTTTCAGTTGCTGATGTTTATTCAGCTTTGACAGAAAAAAGAGCTTATAAAGGTACAATGTCAAACGAAGATGCTTTCTCGATTATGGCTTCCTTTGTAAGTGAAGGTAAATTGGATGGTGAAATCGTTGAAGTTTTGAAAAATTCTATGAAAGAAGGTCAACA
>CAZOGS010000035.1:0-12810 GCA_964579375.1 uncultured Muribaculaceae bacterium | reverse complement strand
GAACTGTTGTCATCAAACCTTTAACGATACCGAATTTTTCTTTGATAACTTTAGCTACGGGAGCTAAGCAGTTAGTTGTGCATGATGCCATTGAAATTACGTTGTGTTTTGTTGTATCGTACTTATCTTCGTTTACACCAAGAACGATAGTGATGTCTTCATTTGTTGCCGGAGCAGAGATGATAACTTTCTTAGCACCTGCATCGATGTGAGCATGAGCTTTAGTTGCATCTGTGAAGAAACCTGTTGATTCGATAACGACTTCAACGCCCAATTTTGCCCAAGGAAGTTGAGCGGGGTCTTTTTCTGCGAAGAACAAAATCTTGTGACCGTTTACGATGATGCCGTCTTCTGCTGCTTCAACTTCACCGTCAAATTTGCCCATTACTGAGTCATACTTGAAAATTCTTGCTGCATCTGCAGGTTTCAAGCCGGGATCGTTGATTGCAACATAATCGAGTTCAGTGAAGATACCTTCTCTGATTGCTGCTCTTAATGTATTTCTGCCGATTCTGCCGAATCCGTTAATTGCTACTTTAACCATGTTTAATTCTCCTTTAAACTTACTTGGGTTTCGTGTAAGTTATACACTAAACAAATTTTATAATCAAGTGGCAAATTAGAAATTTAACATTATTTTGTTACACAAAATTAACCGTTTTAAAAGTGATAGTGGTAATTTTTCAAAATAAAAGATATAATGGGGCAGAAAGGACGGATTGTGGGTTTATTTGATTTTTTTGCAAAAAACGCCTTAAATGAGGCAATAGCCGCAAAGCAGGAAGAAAAATACACTTACGAAGCAACCGAGAAACGTTCCGATTTGAAAAACCAAATGGCACTGCAACTTCGTAAATGCGGATTTACAAAATTGGAGATAAAAGAAGTTCTTGATGTTATTGCACTTACGGAAGCAGATATCAGAGTTGCGGAAGACAGTCTTGCCCACGTAAACATAAACAATCCCGACCCGACACGTTCTATGCACGCTGCTCTTGAAGACATCCGAAAATATAAAGAAGAAGCAAATTATAAAATAAGAAAAAAAATACTTGAAATTATTGCCCGTAAAAAGCAAATGGGCAAGATGTAGAATTATTAAAGTTTTTATAAAAATTGCCGATATCAATTTTGTGAAAGCATGTATTTTGTGCATGATTTGGAACAATGATCGACATTTCAAGAATAAACACGAACAATAAAATAAATTTACCGCAAAAAGCGGAGCCCAAAACCGAATCCAAAGCTATTGAACAAAAGCAATCGAATGGCGTTTATCCTTCGGGAGATTTGCTTCGTTCAATTGTCGGAATTCAGCAAAGACCGTTATCGGACGACAGCGAACAACCCCCGCAAGCAAGCAAATTTTCAAACGAAAAAAGAGAAGAAATAAACAACTATTTACATTCACTACCTTTAGTCGGAAAAATTATTACAGCCTATGAACAAGATGAAGAAGGTGCCTCAGCCGTAAAAGGGCTTGTTAACGCAATGGCAAACAACGACGTCGAAACAAGTAATGTCGAAATGCTTTTACAACTTGTTGAAGAAAGAAAAGTCAAGCCCGATGCACTTTTATACCTTTGTAACCAAGGTATAATGTCTGATGAATTTGAAAGTGATTTAGATTTATTATTTGATGCACACATCAACGGAAAGGATATAAAGGAAGCCTTTGTCCCCACATTAAAATCGACGGAAGAAGGTATCAAAAATCGTAATATCGGTGATGTTTTCGGAGTAGAAGGCGAAGAGAAAATCCATATTAAAACATCCGAAAACGAAACAAAACAATTAGATTTGAGTCAAAAGACATATTTAAAATTATTTCCTCCCCTCGAACGTTTTGCCCTTTATCAGGGCGAAGCGGGCAATTGTTACATGCTTTCGACACTTGATGCAATTAATTCAAACCCCGAAACGAGAGAGCGAATTTTGAACTGTTTCCACGAGGACGGTGAAAATCTGCATGTTTCCTTGCCAAACAGTAATTATACTTTCACTATGAACAAAAATAAAATGCCTGCCGAAATAAAAGATTTCAAAGAACAATACTCCATGGGTGCTGCAGGGTTTAAAATCCTCGAACACGTGTACGGACAAGATGTTCAGCAGGGATTACTCAAAGATGCTCACGAAATTTTAAAAGACCAATCTCAAAACGCAAAAGGCTTTTTCACAAGAAGAATGTTCAAAAAACAATTGAATGAATTTGAAAAAGAACTTGCAAAAAATCCTGATAACATCATCATTGACAGGACAATTCAAGGTCAAAAAGTTTCGTGGAACGAGTCTGTCGGCGTAGAATGGAACAAACTCGACGAAACGACAACAAGGTTTAAACGTGCCGCCGATTATTACAGAGGCAGAGGCGGGCATGAAGAATGGGTAATGGAAAAATTCGGATTTAAAAAAATCGATAAAATTTTTGATTTTGATAAAGAAAATACCCAAATGTTACAAAATTTACTGTTTGCCCCCGAAAATGAAAATAAATATATTTTCACGGCTTCAAGCAATGCCGGAACTGCAGACAGAGAAGGACTTGTTGACGAAGACTTCGGAATTTATTCCAAACATTCATTTTCCGTTAAACCCAAAATCGATAAAAACGGCAACAAAATTTTGCACATCTCAAATCCTTGGAATTCAACGCAAAGCAGCGTAATGAGTTACGAAAAATTTGCGGAATTGTTTACGGGAATTATTGTTGCGGAAAAATAATATTAAGAAATGAAAAGATTATTAAAGTTATAAAATTTTTTGCCGATAAAATAAGTGTCAAATAAACACAAGAGAAGATTTTCATGAATATAAATTTTTTAACGGGTGTAAGTGCTTTAAATCCGATACAAACGCCGAAGAGAACCGTGATAAGACAACAAGGTTTAGCTCAAGATACTTTTGTACGCTCTTCAGCACCTGTTAAAACCGCCCCAAAAGAGAAGAAAAATGACGTCGACATTAATGCAGTTCGTCAGGAATTGGCGGAAATGCAGACTTTCAACGGGAAACCGAAATTCAAGGACGATAAACTCGAGTCTGTTACAAAAATTGTCGGCGAAAATCCCGAAAAGTGGGATGCCATAAAGGTTCTTGCACAAGAGCCGAAAATGATTAGTTCATTAATCATTGATTTTGCAAGCAGAGATATTGAAACATTAAACTCTGTTGCCGATTTGTCACAACTTAAAACAGAAAACGGAGAAAAGAAATTTTCACCGTTAGAAATAAGGAACCTTGCAAATCAATTAAACGGAGAAGAGCTTTCAAAGGTCGGAAAACTTGCAAATACACCTCTTGACAGTGACATTATCATCAACATTGCAAAAGATAAAAATTTAACTGACATGGAAAAACTTGCAAAAACCGTTAATGATTTTGCGAAGAGTTCACCCGATATAAGAAGAGTTTCTTTTCAAAAAGATGATTTTGACGAAAATGCATACAATATCAGGGCTGATTTAGAAGGAAACGGTTCTAAGATTTTGCTTGTTGACAAAAATATGAATCAAAATGCCCTTGAAATTGTCAGCATGGAAAAATCACAGGAAGGATACTTACAACAAGTCAAAAAGACCAATGATTTCAGAAACAATACGATTTCAAAGGTTATTTCAATGAAAAGTCCGAGTATTCCGCAACCGATAGTAACTGAAGAAACAAGAATTATAAAGGATACAAACGGACAAACGCTGAGAAAGGAACTATATACTCTTTCCGATTTAGCGGGAACGCCGAACATAAAATATGTTTACCCTGACGGAAGCGAAAAAGTCGTAAGCTCAGGAACATTTGACGAAGAAACGGGTAAATCGACCGTAAAAAAAGATATGACATCTCTTGACGGAACGAGAACCGAATATTTTTATGAAGACACTCCCGACGGAAATATGTCATCTCATTACAAAATTACCGACAAAAACGGCAATATATTAATGGATAAAACCGCAACTTTAACGGTCGTTGATGAACATACATTTATTTCAACGGAAAACGACAAAAAGTACGAAGTTAAGTTTGCCGAAAATAAAATTGACGTAACAAATTTAAGTAACGGAGAAGTGTCTACACTCAATTTTGACGGAAGAGTAGACGGAAACAAAGAGAAACTCATGGCTTCGTTTAAGCGTATGCCCGCAGAAGAAATCATAAGATTGGGCGATACGACCGAAACTTTGACAGGTATTGACAATACGTACCAATCAACTTATGCGGCAACGACGAGAACAATAAAATCCGGTGATAATTTATTTACGATTTTACACGAAGCCGGACACGCAAAAGATTACGAACACGTAGATGTTAAGCAAAAGGAAACACTCGCAAATTCTATCTTTTCGAACCCTCGGGTAAATGAAACTTTTGAGGCTGAAAAGGCGGCTTTTGATGAAGCTTTCCCGCTTGCACAACGAGACCATATAAGTTATTTTATTAAGACATCGGAATATAAAGACGGTTTGCAAGAAGCTATTGCAGAAACAAACGCTCTTTTAAATACAAAAAACACGGAAGATTTGTTCGCAATCCGTTCGCAATATTTACAGCAATATTTTCCGAAAACGATTGTATTGCTTGCACAAATGATGGATTAGTATAATTAACCATAATTTTTAGCCATGCTTAAAACGGAGCATGGCTATTTTAATTTAAAACGATTTTTTTCACGCAAATATTCCATATTGTTTTAATTTAATGCCAAAAGAGAACAAGCGTTTTCATTATCATAACGACTTTCAAAAGCGACAAATCATCCCGAAAAACCGTCATTTAGAGTTATTTACAAAAGTTAGTTAACAAATATAACAGGCATGAAGAGCATGCTTTGACAGAGCAGAAGTATTTGTTCTACTATCTAAATGTTGACGGCAGGAGCCGTTTTTTTATAAAGGGACGTAAGGATGGGTTACAGATTTGAACTTATAACCGGACCGATGAGTTGCGGAAAAACAGAAGAATTGATAAGACGAGTAAAAAGGCTCGTCATTGCGAAGAAGAAAGTTAAAATTGTTTCTCCGTCAATAGATACACGTGCAAAGGGGAATATAATTGAATCAAGAAACGGAATGTTTCTTGAAACGTGCAAAGTTAAAGATGCGGCATCAATTCTTGATGTTGTGGAAAGAACTGATGACGTGGTTGCAATTGACGAAATGCAATTCTTCGATGAATACATTTTGGAAGTTGTAAAGACATTGATTGCACAGGGAAAGAGAATTATCGGTTGCGGATTGGATTTAGATTTCAAGGGAGAACCGTTCGGCTCAATGCCTCAACTTTTGGCTTATGCGGATAAAGTTGACAAAATGACTGCGATTTGTATGAAATGCGGAAGCGAATATGCAGTCAGAACGCAACGTTTAATTGACGGACAACCTGCGGACAAAAATTCACCGCTCATTATGATTGGAGCTGACGAAACTTACGAAGCAAGATGCTTGGATTGTTGGGAATTGAGAGATTCTCAAAAAGAGCAAAAAGTCCACAAATTATCAGTTTTATCTTTTGGAAAGAAATAATTATCTCAAAATTTTGCATAAAAAAACCGACTTTTAAGTTCTAAAGTCGGTTTTATTTTTAGTCAAAATTTTCATCTTAAATACTGTCGCACAAGACGTTTTGCTTTAATAAGAGCGGTTTCTTTACTAAACGCAAAATTGTCGGCTGTCAAAATTTTTGCAAGTCCGGCATGCAAAATTTTATCGACCATTTTCCAATCTTTCATTACTAAAATGACTTTAACACCGTGACTTTGGAAACGTTCAATAATTTCTTCAAGTACGAAAATAGCGGAAACATCAATGGTAACAATACGTTTACAGTATAGAACAACACATTTTTCATCGTGCAAATTTTTTTCGACCTGATTAAGGACACACGCCGAAGAGCCGAAGAAGAAAGCACCGTCAATTCTTATGAACGAAATAAGTTTTTTGTATCTTTCATCGTCGAGAATTTCATCGTTAACATCATCGAGCTCATCAATTTTAACGGCGGAAACGTTAGTTGAGGCGGAAACGCTTGCGGCAAAGAGAATTGAAGCAAGAACGATACCGACGGCAACCGCAAAAATCAAATCATAAAATACCGTTAAAAAGAATACAACCGCCATAACCGCAAACTCTTTGCGGGGAACATTTCTTGCGATTGCAAGAAATTTGTAGTCAATAATGTCAAATCCGACTTTGATTAAGATTGCGGAAAGCACACAAAGAGGAATTTTTGCCGCAACGGGAGCAAGAAAGACCAAAATTATCGCAAGCAAAACGCAATGAACAACACCCGAAAGCCTGTCAGTACCGCCGGATTTAATATTCACGGCAGTTCTCATGGTTGCACCCGCACCGGCAATTCCACCAAACATGCCCGCAAAAGCATTTCCTAACCCTTGTCCGATAAGCTCTTTGTTACTGTTGTGTTTAGTTCTTGTCATTGAATCCGCAACGAGTGAGGTCAACAAAGAATCAATTGACCCCAAAACCGCCAATGTAAGAGCAACAGGGATGATTGCATATAATTCTTTAAGTGAAATCCATCCCAATTGAAAATGAGGTAATCCGGTCGGAATTTCCCCGATAACAGGAACGTTAAACTTGCAAACGACGGCAACAACTGTTGCAACGATTAAAGCCAAAAGTGAGGACGGAATAAATTTTCCGATTTTTTTAGGGGTGAAATAAATAATTAAAAGAGTTAAAATCCCTAAAATCAAGCATTGAGGATTAACATTTTCGAAAATACGAAAATAGCTTTTCACCGTTTGCAAAACATTTCCGTAGGCATCATGCCCGAACAAAGGATTAATTTGCAAAAGAACGATAATCGCACCGACGCCCGACATAAAGCCCGAAATTACGGGATAAGGGACGTATTTAATCAAATCTCCGACTTTTAGGAAACCTAAAACGATTTGAAAAAGACCCGCTAAAAATATTGTCATACAGATTATTTTGGGATTATTTGGATAGAGGGCAATAACAGAGGCGACAACGACTGTCATAGGACCGGTCGGGCCTGAGATTTGGGTTTTTGTTCCTCCGAAAAGGGAAGCAAAAAGGCAAACGAAAATTGCCCCATACAGACCTGCCGCCGCTCCCATACCACTTGCGACTCCGAAAGCGAGAGCCAACGGAAGAGCGATTACACCGGCGGTAATACCGCCGTAAATATTACCTTTTAGATATTCCGCAGAAAATTTTTTCATAATTTATCTTTCTTTATACACTTTTAACCATCATTCATTATTGCTTGATTTTCGAAAAATTAAATCGTCAAAATGAAGGACGTATACATCGTGCAACAATTTTGCAATAATGAATGTAAACCGTTATAATTTTATTATGTTTATTAAGAACATCCAACTCAGAAATTTTCGCAACTATTCCGAATTAAATCTTGATTTTGATACGGATAAAATTTTGCTGACGGGAAAAAATGCACAGGGGAAAACCAATCTTCTTGAGGCAATCGGCTATCTTGCATCCTTGAAAACAATAAAAGCAAAACATGACAGCGAACTTATCAAATGGGGCGAGGATTTTTCCAAAATAAAGGGTGTTTTTTCAAAGAATAACAGCGATACAACACTTGAAATCGTTATAAATCCGCCGAAGAAAAAGCTTCTTAAAGTAAATGAAATCAAGAAGAATAAAACTTCGGAATATCTTTCAAACATTTATTCCGTGAGCTTTTCGACGAGCGACCTTTCGTTATTGAGAGGAAATCCCGAAGACCGCAGGACATGGCTTGATGAAGCAGTTTCCTCACTTTATCCGGCACATGCTGACAGAATTTTAAAATACAACAAAATCCGAACACAAAAAAACAACTTTTTAAAATCATTAGGCGGAAACCTCAACAGCGAAAACGCTCTTCTCGATGTTTGGAACGAACAACTTGCGATAACGGGAAGCAACATCATTTTGCTTCGGCTTAACTTTTTGAAGGAACTGTTAAAATATGCCCGTCAGAAGCACTCTCATATTTCGTTAAAAGAAACTCTTTCGATTGTTTATAACTCTTCAATCATAAGCGATACGGATGTTGAGGATGTGTCGGAATGGACGAGTGCAAAAATTGCGGAAAAATTTTATGAAAAGTTAGACGAAAAGAGAAACGAAGAAATAATTCGTTCACAATCGGTCGTTGGGCCTCACCGTGACGATGTTTCGTTCTTTATTGACAATGTAAATTCTCAAAAATTTGCTTCACAGGGACAACAAAGAACAATCGTGCTTGCTTTGAAGCTTGCGGAAACGGAATTAATCCGTTCCAAAACGGGATATAATGCAATTTTGTTACTTGATGATGTTTTGGCTGAACTTGACGATATCCGCCAAACGTACTTGCTGAACGGGATTGAGGAACATCATCAGACAATTATAACATCGGTGGATACTTTACATTTTGACAAAAGATACTTGGAAAATGTAAAAATATATAAGATAATACAAAATGAAAACAGTGCGGATATTATTCCGGCATAAAAAAGGAGAAAAAATGAAGAAATTATTGCTCGGTTTGTTTTTTGCGACTTTAGCGATTGCACCGATAGCGGTAGCAGAAGAAGCAATAGAAGAAGAAATTACGGATGCTGCGGAAATTGACCTTGACAGTATTCGCTACAACAAAAAAGATAACACGGCTGAAATCCGCATGAAAATTTACAATGAGGACTATTCTCCCGAAAGCAAAGAAATGTATTACGCAACATATTATTTCAAAATGGATTGCGGACAAAAGCTTTTCAAGCCGATGATAATTGAAGGATATAACAAACGTGACGAGCTTATGCTTGTTGACTATCAACCCCGTCAATGGCAAGAAATTCAAACGGGAAGCAATCTTGAACAAGCTTACGGTTATGCTTGCCAACTCTCACAAATTCCTAAAATAAAGACAAATCAAAGTGAGTCACTTTAATATGAGCAGAAATTTTTCATTAAAAACAAAATTTTTAACGGCTATCTCGTTATGTTTGCTGAGTCTTGGCGGGTTCACGGTTGCCAATGCAACGGGTGATATCAAACTGCCCGACGGCGGCGATGCACCGATTAAGAAGCCTGCAATTTATTTATATTCCGACAATTTGCCCAAAATGGTAAATGTCAGACTCGACTATTTTGTTTTAACAAAAAACACCGTTCCAAAATCATACTTGAACAGTTGGAAAGTAATTGCACACAAAGACGGACATATCACCGATTTACGTCCCGAAAAAACAGATTGCAATTCACTTTCTGCGACATTCGGGTTTGAATACGCACAATCAGCGTGTAAAGCCAATAACTATCCTTATATTTATTGGGACGGGGATAAATTTGTTAAAGAAGTTCCGAACAAGCTTCTCGGTTGGAGCGTAAAGAAAGAAAATATCAAAACCTTCTTAAACGAAAAAGCCGACGAAATGGAGATGAACACAAACGAAAAGACGGAATTTGTCCGTTATTGGAGTGAAATTATTTCCAATTATCCCGCAACCGATTTCAGAGTTTATTTTTTACAAAATGAAGAGGTTGATGAATGGATAAAACTTTCCGTTTCTCCGAAGCCGGATTCTTGGAACAGGATAGAGGTTGTCTTTACGCCGGTTCAACCCAATACAAAATCGGCACCGTACACCTTGAAAAAAATCCAAAGGAAAGGCTTTACGATGGTTGAATGGGGCGGAATTATCGTAGATAAAGACCTAAACAAGAGCCAAAGATTTTTCGACAGATAAAGAAAAGAGCCATTGATTAATAAAATCGGTGGCTTTTTTGTTTTTTAAAGGCATCATAATCATTGCGGAATTATGAAAATCAAAAAATCAAAACAAATCAATTTTTCCGTGATATAGTTGAAAAAAAGAGGTAAAAATGAAGAAAATTATAAATTTTGTATTGGCAATGTTTTTGGTTTGTTCACAGGCATATGCATCAAATTCAGAGGTAAAAAATATGAATAATTTAATCAATCAAGACCGTTTGGTCAATTCTTTTATCAGATATGCAAAAATTGACACAGGCTCAGACCCTGCAATGGCTGAAATTCAAATTCCGAGTACGAAAAAGCAATTTGACCTTGCAAATTTGCTTGCAAAAGAGTTAAAGGAATTGGGATTGGAAGAAGTTAACGTAAACGAACACTGCGTTGTAACCGCAAAGCTTCCCGCAAATATCGACAATGCACCGATTGTTGCACTTTTCGGGCACGTAGATACTGCTCACGATGTGCCGACGGGAGTTGTTAATCCTCAAATTTACGATTATAAAGGAGGGGAGATAAAACTTTTAAACGGCACCGTAATCAATGCAGAAGATTTAAAAGATGAAATCGGTCATAAGATTATCACGACAGACGGAACGACCCTTTTAGGAGCGGATGACAAAGCGGGTGTTGCGGAAATTATGGAAGCAATTAATGTTCTTGTTGAAAATCCGTCAATTAAACGTCCCGAAATAAAAGTCGTCTTTACTCCCGATGAAGAAACAGGCATGGGGCTTTCCATTTTTGATACGAAAAATTTTGAAGCAGACCTTGCCTACACGGTTGACGGCGGAGCTCCTTATGAAATTGACACGGAAACATTTAATGCGTATAACCCCGAAATAACAATTACGGGAAAGGTTGTTCACTGCGGCTACGCTTACGGAAAAATGATTAATTCACTCGAACTTGCCAATGAATTTGTTTCAAAATTGCCTAAAAACGAAACTCCCTCAACGACAAAAGACAGAGAAGGTTATTATTTTGTAGACGAAATTAAGGGAACTGCGGAAAAAACGACAATCAAAATGCTTGTTCGTGACTTTGATTTGAAAAAAGCCGAAAAACGTATTGAATTTCTTGAAAAGACTTTAAAGCAAATCGAAAAAGACAATAAAGGTTGCAAGATTGTTTTCAACCCGAAACCCGTCTATAAAAATATGAAAGAATATTTTAACCAAATGCCCGAAGTCATTACTTATGCGGAAGAAGGAATCAGACGCAGCGGATTGACACCTGTCAGAAACTCCGTAAGAGGAGGTACTGACGGCTCTCACTTGACATTAGAGGGACTTTTGACCCCGAATTTGGGTGCCGGAGGAATTAATTTCCACTCTCAAACAGAATTTGTGTCGGCGGAAACGATGACAAAATGTTGCGAAAATGTTTTAAATATTTTGCAAGTTTGGGCGGAAAAAGCCCCCGAAATTATGCCGAAAATACTGAAGGACGGCAGACGTAAGTAACAAACAGATAAAGATTTTATAAAGAATTTGTAAAAAATGATGACATATAAAATCCTCGTTTTATAATTTTTTATGTAAATTGAACACACAAAAGTATGGAAGGAAGATATATGAACAAATATCTTGAAAATGTATTAGCAAAAGTTGAAGCAAAAAATCCCAACGAACCGGAATATTTACAAGCGGTAAAAGAAGTTTTATCGAGCATAGAACCAGTTATTGATGCAAATCCCGATTTTGAAAAATTGGCGATTTTGGAAAGAATAGTAGAACCCGAAAGAATTATTACATTCAGAGTTCCTTGGGTTGATGATAACGGACAAGTTCAAGTAAACAGAGGTTTCAGAGTACAATACAGCTCACTTATCGGACCTTACAAAGGAGGTTTGAGATTTCACCCGAGCGTAAACCAAAGTATTATGAAATTTTTAGGATTTGAACAAATTTTCAAAAACGCACTTAGCGGCTTGCCGATTGGCGGCGGTAAGGGCGGTTCGGACTTTGACCCGAAAGGCAAATCAGATGCTGAAGTTATGCGTTTTTGCCAAAGCTTTATGACAGAGCTTTATCGTCATATCGGACAAGATGTTGACGTTCCCGCAGGCGATATCGGAGTCGGCGGAAGAGAAATCGGCTACTTGTTCGGACAATACAAAAGAATTAGAAACGGCTATGAAGGCGGCGTTTTGACAGGTAAAGCAGTCGGTTACGGCGGTTCTTTAGCAAGAACTCAAGCAACAGGTTACGGATTGATTTACTATATGAGAGAAATGCTCAAAGCTAACGGCGGTCAAACTTTCAACGGAAAAACAGTTACAATTTCCGGTTCCGGAAACGTTGCTATTTATGCATGCGAAAAAGCACAGGAATATGGTGCAAAAGTTGTTGCAATGAGCGATTCAAACGGTTGTATTTACGACAAAAACGGTATCGACCTTGCCGCAATCAAACAAATCAAAGAAGTTGAAAGAGGAAGAATTAAAGAATACCTCAAATATCACGCAGATGCTGAATATATGGAAACAGTTGACAGAAACGACGCTCCGATTTGGACTATCAAAACTGACGTTGCTCTTCCTTGTGCAACACAAAACGAATTGAGCTTAACATCAGCGAAGAAATTAGTTGCAAACGGTGTAACAGCAGTCGGAGAAGGTGCAAATATGCCCTCAACGGCAGATGCGGTTGAATACTTACAAGAAAACAAAGTTCTTTTTGCTCCCGCAAAAGCTGCAAACGCAGGCGGTGTTTCAACTTCGGCAATTGAAATGTCACAAAACTCAATGAGATATTACTACACATTTGATGAAGTTGACAAACGCCTCGATGCAATTATGACAAACATCTTCAAATCTTGTGACGAAGCTGCAAAACAATACGGAATGGACGGCAACTACGTTGCAGGTGCAAACATTGCGGCTTTCCAAACTATTTCAAAAGCAATGAAAGCACAAGGTATTGTATAATTTCCGAAAATTTTCAATTTAACGAAAATAAAACCAAAAACCGCTCTTCACGGGCGGTTTTTTGTTGAAAAATTTTATGCGGATATTTGACAGAAAGCATGTTTATTCTACAATAGAAAATGTCAAGAAGT
>CAZOGS010000034.1:0-12862 GCA_964579375.1 uncultured Muribaculaceae bacterium | reverse complement strand
GTTTAAATCCCGCCTTAAAAATAACAACAATAGCGAATTATTCTTTTGTATATTCAGCATCGATAACATCGTCATCATTGTTGTTTGATGAGTTATTGTTATTTTCTGTATTTCCTTGTTGAGCTTGTTCTTCTTGTTGAACTTGGCTGTAAGCAGCTGAAGAAATAGCGTACATTGTTTGTTGCAAATCTTCTGTTAATTTTTTAATTTCGTCAGTCGGTTTGTTTTCTTTCAATGCATCTTCAAGAGCTTTCTTTTGTTCTTCAAGTTTTGTTTTGTCGCTGTCTGCGATTTTGCCTTCAAAGTCTTTTACAATTCTGTCTGCTGAAGAGAGCATGCTGTTTGCATTGTTTTTGATTTCTGCTTCTTCTTTGTGTTTTTTATCTTCTTCTGCGTTAGCTTCAGCTTCTTTAACCATTCTGTCGATGTCTTTTTCATCGAGGTTAGAAGAATTTGTGATTGTAATTTTTTGTTCTTTGCCTGTAGCCTTATCTTTTGCGGAAACGTTTACGATACCGTTTGCGTCAATATCGAAAGTAACTTCGATTTGCGGAATGCCTCTCATTGCGGGAGCGATACCGTCAAGTCTGAACATACCTAAAGATTTGTTGTCTTTAGCCATCGGACGTTCACCTTGGCAAACGTGGATGTCTACTGCTGTTTGGTTGTTTTCTGCAGTTGAGAATACTTGTGATTTTGAAACAGGGATTGTAGTATTTCTCGGAACTAACGGAGTCAAAACGCCGCCTAATGTTTCAATACCCAATGTCAACGGAGTTACGTCCAAAAGAACGATATCTTTAACTTCACCTGCGAGTACACCTGCTTGAATAGCTGCACCGACTGCAACTACTTCGTCGGGGTTAACGGTTTGGTTCGGTTCTTTTCCCGTGTAATCTTTAACTAATTGTTGAACGGCAGGAATACGTGAAGATCCGCCGACCAAAACTACTTCGTTGATTTCTGATTTTGAGATGCCTGCATCTCTGATTGCTTGTTCAACAGGTTTTTTGCATCTTTCGAGCAAATCGTGCGATAAATCTTCAAATTTAGCTCTTGTGAGGTTAACGTCCAAGTGTTTCGGGCCGTTAGCGTCAGCAGTGATGAACGGCAAGTTGATATTTGTTTCAACAACTGATGACAATTCACATTTTGCTTTTTCTGCAGCTTCTTTTAAACGTTGCATAGCTTGTTTGTCGTTTGAAAGGTCGATGCCTTCTTGTTTTTTAAATTCATCTACCAACCAATCGATGATTTTTTTATCGAAGTCGTCACCGCCGAGGTGAGTATCACCTGATGTTGAAAGAACTTCGTGAACGCCGTCGCCGATTTCGAGGATAGATACATCGAAAGTACCGCCGCCTAAGTCGAATACCAAAACTTTTTCGGAATTATCTTTTTCAAGACCGTAAGCCAAAGCTGCCGCAGTCGGTTCGTTAACGATACGAAGAACGTCCAAACCTGCGATTTTACCTGCGTCTTTTGTTGCTTGACGTTGTGAATCGTTAAAGTATGCAGGAACCGTAATTACTGCGGAAGTAACTTTTTCTCCGAGGTAAGCCGAAGCATCATCAGCCAATTTTCTCAAAATCATTGCTGAAATTTCTTGCGGAGTATAGTCTTTTCCGTCAATATTCTTTTTATAATTTTCGCCCATGTGTCTTTTGATTGATGCAACCGTCTTGTCGGGGTTTAAGATTGCTTGACGTTTTGCAAGTTGACCTACCAATTTTTCACCAGTTTTAGAAAAACCTACGATGGACGGGGTTGTTCTTGAACCTTCGGCGTTAGCGATGACGGTCGGTTTTCCGCCTTCCATTACTGCAACTACCGAGTTTGTTGTACCTAAGTCGATACCTATTGTTTTTGCCATTGTTTTATCTCCAATTTCTTATTTTTTTTATTTTTATACTCTATTTATAACACCGCTTTTTTTTAAACATTAAAAAATAAACAAAAAATTAATATTTCGGAAAAATATTTATTTTGTAAAAAGAATTAAATCTTTAAATGTACTTGAAGTAAGGTGAAATTAAGGTTATAATTTAAACGAATATGAAAATTATAGATAAAATTAAAAATTCTGTTATAATTTCCGTTCAAGCAATGCCTAATGAACCTTTGTATCGTGAAGAATGTATGAACGCAATGATACAGTCGGTTTTGATGGGCGGGGCGAAAGCCTTACGGCTTGCGGGAGCGAGAGATATTAAAAATGCAAAAAGGTTTACAAATGTTCCAATAATCGGGCTTACGAAACCTGAAGTCATACCTAAAAATTGGAAACAGATTGTTTATATTACTCCGGGGATGAAGGAAATCGGCGAACTTATTTCTGCCGGAGCTGATATTATTGCGATGGACGGAACTTCCCGCCCGAGAGGAAATGACAATCTTCGAAAACTCGTAAAGTATGTTACTATGCACAAAAAAGCCTCAATGGCTGATGTTTCGACATTGTCGGAAGCAGTGGCTGCAAGGGCTTTGGGTTTTGATATAATTTCCACAACTTTATCGGGATATACTCAAAATTCCCCCGCACCCACGGATGAACCCGATTTTAAACTTCTCGAACGTGCGGTTAAAATTTTGGATTGTCCGGTTGTTTTGGAGGGTAGAATTTGGACTCCCGAACAGGTGCAAAAAGCTTTTGATTTGGGGGCTCATGCCGTTGTAATCGGTTCTGCAATTACAAGACCGCAATTGATTGTAAAGAGATTTAATTCAAAAAGTTATAAATAGATAATTAAAGGAGAAAAAATGAAAAAGGCACTCGGTATAGATGTTGGCGGAACAAAAATCAGTTACGCAATTATTGACGAAAACGGCGAATATGTTTCAAAAATTAAAAAAGTTTCAACTCCGAAAACTTTGGAAGAGTTGAAAGAAACATTTAAAACAATCGTTGCCGAAAACGAAAAAGATGTTGATTATATTGCCTTTGCAACTGCGGGTGCTATAAATCTCGAAAATACAAAAGTTGAATCATCATCCCCCAATATGCCTGCGGGTTACAATACGATTGAGTTTACTCAACTCAGCAAAAAACCAGTTTATGTTGAAAATGATGCAAACGCTGCGGCATGGGCGGAATATAAAGTCGGTGCGGCAAAAGGCTATGACAACAACATAATGGTTACATTGGGAACGGGTATCGGCGGCGGTATCATTATTAACGGTGAAATGCTTCGTGGTAAATCGGGCAGAGCGGGCGAAATCGGTCACATCAAAATTTACCCCGACAAAAGACGTAAATGTAATTGCGGAACTTACGATTGTTGGGAAGCTTACGGTTCGGGTACCGGATTGGGTCGTTCATTTAAAGAAGAAGCTCTTAAAAACCCTGTATCGGTTGCAACGGAAGGCAAAAAGATTGATGACCTTACAACTTACGATTTGATTGACGGTTTCAAGAGAAATGACGAGCTTTGCGTAAAAGTTATGGATATGTGGCATAACCAAATTATTACGGGCATGGTTACTCTTAACAATATCTTTGATACCGAAATTTTCGTTATTTCGGGCGGTATGGGTGAATTTATCAATACAAAAACCATTGAAGATGAACTCAATAAGCAAACTATCGTTTCTCCCGCAAAAGTTGTCCTTGCTACAACAGGAAATAATGCGGGCATGTTGGGTTGTGCTTTGCTTGCAATTGATACATTTAAGAAAAAATAATTTAAAAATTAAATTTGAGAAAAAGGCGGGTTTTTATTCAAAATCCGTCTTTTTTCCGTAAATGGGGCTGATTGTCACAAGTCTTTATATTAATTGGTTTCCCTCTACAAAAAATCGCTAAAATATGTTAAAATCAGAGCGGATTGTCGGTTATAGAAAAGGTTTTTTTATGGATAAATTGAATTTTAAACTTGATAAAAGCAGATGTATCGGTTGCGGACGTTGCATAAAAGATTGCTCTTGCGATGTGTTAAAAAGAGGTGATGACGGTTATCCGCAGGTCGTTGAAGAAAATATCGCAAAGTGCATGAAGTGTCAGCACTGTTTTGCGGTTTGTCCGACGGGAGCTATTTCTATTTTTGGCAAAAATCCCGACAAATCTTTAAAAACTTATAAAATTCAATCTCCGGAAGCGGTTTTGAACCTTATTCAGTCAAGAAAAAGTATAAGACAATTTAAACAAGAAAATTTAGACAGAAATACCTTAAAAGAGCTGAAAAATATGCTTCCTTGGATACCGACGGGGTGCAATAATCATTCTTTGGCTTTTACTTTCGTTGAAGATATGGAGTCAATGAAAAAATTCAAGGCGGAAACGTATAAAAACATTGAAAAAATGATTGAAGAAAATCCTAATACCGAAAAGGCAAAACAGATGAAAATCTTGCTTGATTTATACAAATCCGGCAAGGACAGAGTCTTTAGAAACGCTCCTCACGCACTAATAGTGTCATCTCCTGTTGATGCACCTTGTGCGGATATTGACCCGATTATAGCTTTAAGTTATTTTGAACTTTATGCTCAATCTTTGGGTGTCGGAACGCTTTGGTGCGGTTTGTTGTTCAGATGTTGGAAAGCAACTCCTTCAATTGTTGATGAATTAAAATTGCCTGATGGCTATAAACCTGTCTATGCAATGCTTTTTGGCGTTCCTGACGTTAAATACGAAAGAATTACTCAGCCCGAAAAATATAAAATCATTACTTACGGAACAATTCTTACAAAATTAAAATCTGTTATAAAAGATTGCGGAAAATCATTAATAAATTTTGTAAAATAACCGTGAGGAGCAGTTATTTATCTCTTTTGTTTGTGAAAAAATAATCTTAAAACACAAAAGAAAAGAGGTAAAAATGCACTGCACAAAAAAGATTAAGGACGATATTTTTTGGGTCGGAGCAAATGACAGACGGCTTGCGTTGTTTGAAAATGTTTATCCGATTGAAAGAGGAACTTCTTATAATGCGTATTTAATTAACGACGAAAAAACCGTATTGCTTGATACGGTGGATAAAAATGTTTCTTTGCAATTTTTTGAAAACCTTGATTTCGCACTTGGCGGAAGAAGTTTGGATTACATAATCGTAAATCATATGGAACCCGACCATTCTGCGACTTTGCAGGAATTGGTCAGAAAATACCCCGAAGTCACGGTTGTTTGCAACAAAAAAACTCAATCAATGATAAAACAATTTTTTAAATTTGACATTGATTCTCGTGTGCAAACGGTGGCGGAAGGAGATACTTTTAGCTCCGGAAAACACAATTTTACGTTCGTTTTTGCCCCGATGGTTCATTGGCCTGAAGTTATGGTGACGTACGATTTGACCGATAAAATATTGTTCTCTGCCGATGCTTTCGGTACTTTCGGTTCGTTAGACGGAAATATTTTTGCCGATGAGTTTGATTTCGAAAGAGATTGGCTTGACGATGCAAGACGTTATTATACCAATATTGTCGGCAAGTACGGTGCACAAGTGCAAAATTTGCTTAAAAAAGCCGAAAATATTGAAATTAAAATGATTTGCCCGCTTCATGGTCCGGTTTGGCGAAAAAAAATCGGTTGGTTTGTTGACAAGTACAAAAAATGGAGCAGTTATACACCCGAGGTTAATTCTGTGTTGATTTTGTCAGGCTCAGTGTACGGACATACCGAAAATGCCGCCGAAGTCCTTGCAACGAAACTTTCCGATCTCGGTGTAAAAGACATAAAATTCTATGATGTTTCAAAAACCCATCCTTCTTTTATAGTTGCTGATGCGTTCAAGTACAGCCATATCGTAATTGCCGCTTCAACCTATAATGCCGGCATCTTTACCCCGATGGAAACCGTTCTTCTCGATTTAAAAGCTCATAATCTGAAAAACAGAACCGTCGGACTTATGTACAACGGTTCTTGGGTTCCCGTTTCCGAAAAAGTATTTACAAATATTTTGGATACTATGGGCAATATTAAAATTCTTGAAAATTCAGTGAAAATAATGTCAACTTTAAAAGAAAATCAAGAAGAAGAAATTGAAGCTTTAGCGGAAGAAATTAAAAATTCACTTCCTGCCAAAAAACTCGAAACAAACGCAATGTTTAAAATAAATTACGGGCTGTACATATTATCCGCAAAAGACGAAAACAAGGATAATGCCTGCATAATCAATGCCGTAAATCAAATTACCGACAATCCGAGAAGAATTGCTATTTCCGTCAATAAACAAAATTTGACGCACGATATGATTTTGAAAACACGAGAATTTAGTATTTCCGTTTTAACGGAAGATACACCGTTTGAAATCTTTGCAAACTTTGGCTATAAAAGCGGAAAAGATGTTGATAAATTTGAAAACGTTACGGGAATTGAAAGATGTTCCAACGGAACGGCATACTTGCCCGAATATTCCAATGCGGTAATTTGTGCCAAAGTCATCGCAACGCAAGATTACGGTACTCACACAATGTTTGTGGGAGAGGTTGAAACAGCGGATGTCCTCTCTGATATTCCCTCTTTGACCTATACATATTATCTCGAAAACATCAAACAAAAAACCGCAAATACCAACAAAAAAGGTTTCAGATGTAAAATTTGCGGCTATGTTTATGAGGGTGAAACACTCCCTTCCGACTATATTTGCCCTGTTTGCAAACACGGTGCAATCGATTTTGAACCTATTGAATAAAAACTCCAAAAATCCTGCTCAATCGGGCAGGATTTTTTTTGCCGAAATAACCAACTTTACGCAAAAATAGAATATTTGTATTATTTACTTTTTAGGTGAAATAATTATTATTATAGTATGAAGAAAATTTTGCCTTTTATAGTTTCAATACTTTTTACAATGCTTCCCTGCTTTGCGGAAGGTGGTCTTGATGATATTGATATGACCGATTATTCTCATACAACGCAAAATTTAAAACACTATTCCGAAAAAGAATACCAAAACGCAATTAATCAATATAAAAATAAATTTCAAAAACCAAAGAAACAAAAAGACAAAGATAAAAAAGTTTCAACTTCTGTTGATATTGATGCGGACGGCTTAAGTCAAAATCCCGAATTTGGTGCCTTGCAAGACATTATCAATCATAAAGGATCAATAATGATTCCGACTTATTGTGTAACCGATGCAGGAGAAGAAATTGCCCCCGGTCACTACACAATGGAATACGTCGTTGATTCAACCGGTACTGATTGGCTCGTCCTCTCTCAAGGCTCCCTTCAGGTCGCTAAAATTGCACCGCAACAATCAGACGCCGCTGATGATGAAACAACAATAAATTATGCTTACGCAATCGGAAAAAATAACAAAATTACCCTTCTCTACGGCAATATGGATATCGCTGTTGAAGCAACTTTGTACATTGAAGAATAGTTGGCAAATTACTGCCATTGTAATGACACTATTGGTGTTATTTGATTTTTTAAAAAGTTTTTGCTTTGCAAAAGCCACTGAAGAATGGCAAAAACACTATTTGTGTTTTAAATGTCTACATGCATAATTGCACTTTCTTTTTGTAAAAAAATATCTAAATTTTCAACAGACAATTTATGACACTATTAGTGTTTTTGTGGTTGTTTTTTCTTGAAAACGGTAATCTCGAGGGATTTTTGCAACTCTGAATGAACTATGGATTGTTCATAATCATAATTTTCAAAAACGAACTGAATAATTTCTTTTGCATATTGGATACCAAAACTGCCGACGAAAGGATATTCATTGCTTGTAATCATAATATAATCGGGCATGTCGGAAGAAAGGTCATCAATAATTTTTTGTTCCCCTATCGCATCAATCATGTGAGGAATTAAAGCGTAATATTTTAGGTTTGTTTTTCTTCCCGAAAACCAATTTAAAAGCAAGCCTTCTTCCATAACGAGAAGAGTTTTATCTTCGGGAATATTATTTTTAATGTAACTTAAGGCATCATTTAATGTTCTTGTATGAGCTACACCTGTGTAAAAAGAGCCTTTGGGGCTGTTTATTTTGTATTTCATATTGGGGAAAAAATATGAAAAATACACGAGTGAAATCAATGAACAGAATAAAATCAAAGAGGCAATGATAGTCTTGCGGTAAACGGGTTCTTGTAATTTTTTAAAATAATTCGGCAATAATTCAATGCAAAAACAGACAAAAGCTGTCCAAAACGGAATGACCGTAAAGTTGCCGATATATGAAATTTTTACTTCTGCATATTGGCGACCGGTGATTAAAAATCCGAGAATAATCAATGCGATGCAAAATTTTTCTGAGGGCAAAAGTTTTGACCACGAAAATCTTTTTGCTGTCAATATGCAAATCGCACAAATTACCAAAAAATAAGGTACAAAAACGATATTTTCCTGAATTCCCAACTTGTTGAATTGTTCAACTGAAAAAGGTTTAAGAATACAGAAGAAGCCTAAAATCAACGTTATAGCAGTTACAACCACGTTAAGACATTTCTTTTCGATATTTCTCTCTATAAATTTGCAGACGACATACGAGATAATTCCGATAACCGCAAAATGTTTGATGAATATGAATAAAGATTCAAACAAATCTCTTAAAACTTTTGGTGTTATTGATTGAGGCATCGTTATCAAATTAAAGGCAACGACGGACGGAGCATGTGAAAATTTGACCAAAAAATCAACTTCGTTTGCCAAATCGTTTATCGTCCCTCCTGTTAAAAGGAATATCGTAAAAGTCAATAAACTCGGGCAAATCAGTAATCCCGTGAAGATGAAAAATTGTCGAAAGGATTTGTTTTTTATTGCTTCAAAAAGAGGAACCAAAGCAAATAGGCAAAAATCCCATTTAAAAGCAATGGAAAAACCCGTTAAAAGTGAAATTAAATATAATGATTTTTCTGATTTTTTAGTGTTTTCCGGGCCTGTTGAATTAAAGTTTTTGTATAAAAGATAAACGACTAAAGCCGCAAAACAAGCTGTAAAGGCGTATAAAAACGAATAAGAATAAGGGAAAAACCAAGAAGCGGAGTTGTTTATGCAAATTCTAAAGGTCAAAAGCTCCATAATTGTCAAGGTTGTGACAAAAGCTGTTATATCGGAAAAATAATGCTTTACAAGCTTGTACAGCAATGTCAAATTGAGGGCACCGCAAAGTATTCCGGCAAAATATAAGACAGAAATATCAGAGCCGAAAATTTTAAATAACACTGCATTCAATTGATAAGCAAGAGGCGGGTACAAATTTAAAATATCTCTATAAAGAATTTTACCCTCTAAAAGTGCTTGAGGAATAATTGCTTCTCTGAAGCTGTCAGACATTACATGTCCCCATCTTCCCCAAGAAACGACAATAAATACAATGTATAACACTATTAGTGTTAACGGTAAATAATTCTTTTTCAGCTTTTCAAGAAAATCCAACATACATACCTCAATAATTACAATTATTTTAGCATAAATAATAAAATAAATTTTGCAAAAAGAGAGAAAATATAATATTATAAAAAAAAGACATAATGAGGGATTAAAATGAACCGTATAATCATCACCGGCGGAGCGGGATTTATAGGAAGTAACCTTTGTGAAAGACTTGTAAACGAAGGAAATGATGTCATTTGTGTTGACAATTTTTTCACGGGCTCAAAAGATAACATACGACATTTAATCGGGAATGACCATTTTGAGCTTGTCAGACACGACGTTACGAAAGAGTTTTATGCAGAAGCTGACCAAATATACAATCTTGCTTGTCCCGCAAGCCCTCCGAGTTATCAATATAACCCGATAAAAACGATAAAAACATCTATTATGGGAACAATAAACATGCTCGGTCTTGCAAAACGTTGTAAGGCAAGGATTTTACAAGCCTCTACGAGTGAAATATACGGTGATCCGAAAGTCCATCCGCAAACGGAAGATTATTGGGGAAATGTTAATCCAATCGGGATAAGAAGTTGTTATGATGAAGGAAAGCGTTGTGCGGAAACGCTTATGATGGATTATCACAGACAAAACAAAGTCGATATCAGAATTGTTCGTATTTTTAACACATACGGACCTAAAATGGATAAAAATGACGGAAGAGTCGTATCTAATTTTATCGTTCAAGCACTTCAAGATAAAGATATAACAATTTACGGTGACGGTAGCCAAACCCGTTCATTCTGCTATGTTTCAGACTTGGTTGAAGCTCTTATAAGAATGCAAAATAACAATGAAGGCTTTATCGGTCCCGTAAACCTTGGAAATCCTTCAGAGAGAACAATTTTAGAATTTGCGGAAAGAATTATTAAACTTACAAATTCAAATTCAAAAATTATTCATAAACCCCTGCCGTCAGATGATCCGACGAGAAGACGACCCGACATCACTCTTGCAAAAGAAAAATTAGGTTGGGAACCGAAAGTTGATATTGACGAAGGTCTTATGAAAACGATTGAATATTTTGATAATCTTTTAAAAACTGAAAAATAGATGACATTTTGCTATGTTTGATGTTAAATTAAAACAAACACTCACGACACAATAAAGGATAAAAAAATGTTAGCAAGACGTGCAGCGAGAGAAATCGCACTTATATTATTTTCACAATTGGACGAAGATGTAAAAAAATATGCAACAACCGAATTTAACAAAATCATTGTTGATTCGGTCAGAACACTCACCAATAATGCTTATGAAGAATTAAAACTCCAATCAACATCCGTTGTTGATATGATTCAATATATCGATGAATTTGAAGCAAATCATCCGATAAATCTTGCAAGACCTATAGAAAGTAACGATATCCCCGTTCCTATTCCGCTTACATCGGATATGACGGGCAGATTGACGGCGATTGCCGATGTTTGCGAAAAGGCTTTTGCAGCTCTCGAAATCGCTGAAATGACAGCTCTTGAAGAAAATTCGGAAACAAAAAAATATATCAGAAAAATTATAAAAGCATACGTTGATAAAAAAGATATCATCGACGAAACAATCAAAAGACTTGCCGTCGGTTGGGATTTTTCAAGACTTGTAAAAACCGACAAAGACATCTTGCGTATTGCAATCACGGAACTTCTTTTTGTACAGGAACCGCCCGTAAAAGTTATCATTGATGAAGCGGTTGAGCTTGCAAAACGTTATTCTACGGAAGACAGTGCTTCGTTCATCAACGCTATTTTGGCAAAAGTTGTAAAAGAAAACAATTTGGATTAATAAATGTTTGAATTTTTTAAGAAAAAAGAAGAAAAAACACCCGAAATTCAAAATGACGCAGAAGAAAAATCTACGGAAGAAAATTCGGGGTTTTCTTTTTCGTTTGAAAAATTGAAAAATACCGTGGCAAACACGGCAAAAACTCTTGTTCAAACCGTTACGGGCAACCTTGAGGATAAGGAAGAATTTGACGAGTTTGCACTTGACGATACCGAAGAATTACTTATAAAAGCTGATATCGGCGTTAATACGGCAGCGGAAATAACGGATAAATTAAGAGAAAAAAATTCCAAAATAAAACCTTCGGAAATCAGAGTTTTTTTGAAAAATGAATTTGATAATATTTTGTTATCGGCAGGCAGTGAAAAGCTAAATGTTAAAGACGGATTGAATATTTATCTGATAACGGGTGTAAACGGAGCCGGCAAAACGACTTTGATTGCAAAGCTTGCATACCAATTCAAAAATCAAGGTAAAAAAGTTCTTGTTGCGGCTGGAGATACATTCAGAGCGGCGGCGGAAGAACAACTGAATATTTGGTCGGAAAGAGCAGGTGCCGATATCGTCCGTAAAGACGGAATTGATGCGGCGGCGGTTGCTTATGATGCGATTAAAAAAGCAAAAGATGAAAATTATGATATTTTGTTGATTGATACGGCGGGAAGATTGCAAAATAAACACAATCTAATGGAAGAATTAGGCAAAATGACGGCTGTTATCAACAAATTAGCCGCTGATTGTTTTACGGAAAGTCTTTTGGTTATTGATGCAAATACGGGGCAAAACGGGCTTCAGCAAGCGAAAATATTTAAAGAAGCGGCAAATCTAACAGGTATTGCCTTGACTAAGCTTGACGGAAGTGCAAAAGGCGGTATTATTATTGCGATTGCAAAGGAATTATCATTGCCCGTTAAATTAATCGGTGTCGGAGAAAAAATTACTGACATAAAATATTTTAACGCACAAGATTTTACAAAAGCACTTTTTGAATAAATGTTTCGAACGGCTTTGCCTTTAAACTTTTTGTGGAGTTTTTGGATTTACTATTCTCTCCAAACGAACCGCCGACTTTTTCAATAAAGTTTTAAAAATATTGTACGCATTTTTTATAGAAAATTATAAATTTAGGGCTTTTGCAAGTTTCGGAGCTACCAAATTCCACGCTTTTTCGTTCGGATGAATCCATTCTCCTTCAACTTTGTATTCTCTCTTGCCGAGATTATCTCCGACAAGCTCATTTGCACTGACGTAAATATACCCTTCATCCTTGATAAATTGTTTTACATCTTCGGAAAGATAAATACTTTTTTCGTCAGATTGCGGATACTCAACAAAAACAATCTTTGTATCGGGATAATTTTTGTGTAATTGTTTTATCATATCTTGCATAAGGGGTTTGAAAAGGGCATAGTCATTGGTTTCTTTTTCCCCTTGTTTATTTGCGAAATATTCTTGAAGTAATTTTGTCGAATAAAACATATTTTTTATGGGCAAAAGTTCTTTAACTTCTCGAATTTCTCCGTTTTTGTATTCATAACGTAAATTTAATTCCGTAGACCAAAAACCGAGTTGATGTTGATATAATCGGAAAAGATGGTCAAAAATGAATATATAAATGATATATTCAGGTTGTTGATTGTCTGTCGGCAATAATTTATTTGCAATTTGATAATAGACAAAAGGCAATCCCGTTGCGGTAACACCTCTTTGAAAAACGGTTCTGTTTGATAAATCGGAGAGCTTGTAGCCTAAAATTTG
>CAZOGS010000033.1:0-13444 GCA_964579375.1 uncultured Muribaculaceae bacterium | reverse complement strand
TAAAATTAAGTATTAACTACAAAATCCACAAAATGTACAGCGAAAGAAGAATTACAAACAAAAAGAACGGTTATCATAAACTCTCGAGCCTTTATCACAGATTTGTACGTTCGTTCTTAAAGCCGCTCCACGTTTTGTTTACAAACACTTTGTATAAAACAATCAAAAATAGTGCCGGCGTAAATTTCAGAGCATCAATCTCTGGTGGCGGTGCCTTGTCAATGAAAGACCAACTTTTCTATGATGCAATCGGTGTAAACCTTAGAGAAGGTTACGGTTTGACTGAAACTGCACCAGTTTTGACACTCAGAAACGTGGGTGACCCGAACTTCCTCGGTTGCTGCGGAAGACCTTTTATGGCAACAGAAATTAAAGTTTTGGACATGGATACAAAAAAAGAACTCGGAATTTTCCAAAAAGGTGTTGTTCACGTTCGTGGGTTCCAAGTTATGAAGGGTTATTACAAAGATGAAGAAGCCACAAAAGCTGTTCTAAGCGAAGACGGTTGGTTCAATACAGGAGATATCGGTTGGTTAACGGCTGACAACAACCTTGTTTTGGTCGGAAGAATGAAAGAAACAATCGTACTTTCAAACGGTGAAAACGTTGAGCCTGTTCCGATTGAAGAAGCTTGTCTTGAAAGTCCGTATATTGACCAAATTATGCTCGTCGGACAAGACCAGTCTTCCATCGGTGCCTTAGTCGTTCCGTCCGAAGAAGCCCTTAAAAAATGCGGTATCTTGGCAAAAGATATGAAATCAGGTAAAAATCTTTCAATCAAAAATGAAACATTGCATGAACTTATCAAAAAAGAAATTGCAACACACATTAAATCAAAGAAAAGCCTTAAATCTTTTGAACAAATAAAACAATTTGAAGTCATTAACGAAAACTTCACAATGGCAAACGGTATGCTTAGCCAAACCGCAAAAATCAAACGTAATACGGTTTTTGAAAAATATAAATCAATTATCGCAAATATGTTTGAAGGAAAAGAAAAATAATAAATTTTCAATTATTAACTCAAAGAGGTGCCGAAAAGCACCTCTTTTTTCATCTAATCAGTGTAATTTTGAGCAAAATAGTATATTAATTTTTGTTACAACAGTATAATATACTATGTAGGTGTTGAATATTTTCGGAGAGAAAATAATGAAAATCAAAATTAAAGAAGTTGTCAAAAAAATGCGAGGTTGGAGTTTGTATAAACTTGCGAAAGTATTAAACCTTCCGCAACAAACCGTATATTCGTGGGCAAGCGGAAGAACTCAACCCTCTTATGAAAATATGGACAGATTGTGTGACGCTTTAGGTTGTTCAATCGGAGATTTATTTGAAGCTGAACCTGTTCAAGAAAAATTGAACCTTATTGTCAACGGTTAAAATTGTGCTATACTGTATATTGCCTGTTTAGAAAGACAACTGATGATTGTTAAGGGCAAGAATAGATAGTTTGATTATAATGAATTTTGTTTGGTAGTGTCGTGCCGTCCACAAATTAATATCAGTTAACGACAAATCAGTGTGGGGTCAAAATTTGCAAAAATAATGGTCGGATAAAACCGACCAATTATTTTTTTATTTTTAGAAGTTTTTATCTTTCTTCTTCTCGTTTTAATTTTCTGTTCATAAGTTTTTCAAGCACTTCTTGCGGTGTGATGTCAGTATAAACAGCCTCATAAATTGCATTTGAAACAGGTGTTTCAATTCCTAATTTTTTTGAAAGCTCACAAACCGCCTTTGAAGTTTTTACACCTTCCGCAACAGAGCCCAATTCATTCAAAATATCATCAATTTTTTTGCCTTTGCCTAACATCGAACCGACTGTATAATTTCTGCTCAAAGGGCTTGAACAAGTTGCAATCAAATCCCCCATGCCCGACAATCCGTACAATGTTTCGGGTTTAGCTCCCAAAGCGACACTGACACGAACGACTTCCGCCATTCCTCTTGTAAGCAAAGCACCACGGGCATTATCTCCGAGACCCATTTCTCCGGCAAATCCCGAAGCAATTGCGATAACGTTCTTTAAGCTTCCGCCCAATTCAACGCCGATGACGTCTGCATTTGCGTAAAGTCTGAATTTTCCGGCGACATTCAATTGTTTTTGTGCCTTCAAAGCCTTTTCCATATCTTCACAAGCAACGGAAGCAGCCGTAGGCAACCCGTTTAGGACTTCCTTTGCCAATGTCGGGCCGGAGAGAATAACCGGAGAAACATTCGGCAACTCTTGTTTAATAACCTCTGACATTCTCATCAACGACGGTAATTCCAAGCCTTTTGAGGTATTAACCAAAATTTGCTCATCACGAAGTCCGATTTCAGCAAGCTGTTTCGACACCGCTCTAATACCCGAAGTTGCAATAACCATCAGAATATAATCCGCATCAGAAACGGCTTCTTTAAGATTTGATGAAATTTCCGTTTTCGGATCCAAAACAACAGTGACGGGCTTTGTCGTCTTTTTTTCGTTTCGAAGCTCATCAGAAATATCCTGTTCTCTGCCCCAAACACAAACTTTATCAAAGTTCGGAGTCAATAATTTTGCAAGAGTAAGCCCCCAACATCCCGGCCCTAAAACTGTCAACTTCATTCTTATTCCTCACTTTCAAACACTTTTTTGACTTCTTCTCTGTCATCAAAGTGAATTGTTTTATCTTTTAAAATTTGATAATCTTCGTGCCCCTTGCCCGCAACCATTACAATATCAACAGGTTGAGCAATTTTTTTAAGCAATTCTATCGCCTTGCCTCTGTCAGGTTCAACAAAAACCCTTTGAGGATTTACCGTTTGTATTCCGGCCATAATGTCGGAAATAATCAAATCGGGGTCTTCACTTCTCGGATTATCGGATGTAACTACAATAATATCGGCCTTTTCATCAGCAATTTTGCCCATTTTCGGACGTTTTGTCGCATCTCTGTCACCACCGCATCCGAAAAGACAAATCAATTTTGAATTTTCCTTTTTCAACTCTGCCGCCGCCTTTAGCACATTTTCAAGCCCGTCAGGAGTATGTGCATAATCAACAATTACCAATGGTTCTTTGTGAACAGCTTCAAATCTTCCCGCAACACCCTTTGTTGCCTGTAAAACGTCAATAATTGTGTCAATTTCCACACCGTTTGATTTTGCCGTTGCAATTGCCGCCAAAGTGTTATAAACACTGAACATTCCATTCAATTGCAAATCAACTGTTTTTTCAACATTTTCAAAACAAAGAGTATATTTTGCTCCATGCATTGAAAAACTGATGTCTTTCGCCTTAAAATCAGCATCTTTCTTTATTCCGTACGTAACGACCTTTACGCCTTCAGGAACGGCGTTGATAAATCTTTCGGCATACTCATCATCGGCATTTATTACGGCTATTGCTCCTTTTTTTAGACCTCTGAACAAAATTGCTTTTGCCTCAAAATAATTGTTCATTGTAATGTGATAATCGAGGTGGTCTTGTGTCAAATTAGTCAAAACCGCCGTATTCCAAGTTGTTCCGCCGACACGATTTTGTTCTAATGAGTGAGAACTTACCTCAGCCGCAATAGTTTTAATTTCCGCATCAACCGCACGTTGCAAAAGATGTTGAAATTCAGGAGCTTGCGGTGTTGTATGTTTTGCTTCCGCATAATCGTCCGTACTCTTAAATTTAAAGCCTAAAGTACCGATAATACCGCACTTTTCGCCCGTTGCTTCAAAAATTTTCTGTAAAAGGTGAGTAACCGTCGTCTTGCCGTTCGTTCCCGTAACACCAATCATATTAATATTCTTCGACGGATGTTTGTAAAAAGTTGCCGCCAAATCAGCTATCTGATGTCTTGTCGACTCAACCTTGATTTGAGGAATATCAAAATCCAACTTTCTTTCGACCATAAGTGCAACAGCACCGTTTTCGATTGCCATTTTTGCATAATTATGTCCGTCTGAATTTTCGCCGACCAAACATACAAAAATTTCTCCTTTTTGCGTAGTTTTCGAGTTGTACGAAATCCCCGCAATTTCCGTTTCTTTAAAATTTATGCCTTCGGAATTTTTTATTCCTGAAATAATTTCACTTAGTAACATATCCTGCTCTTTCAGTTTTTCTTTTTGCGATTTATTTTACCGTTTTTCGTCGTCTGTTTAACCGTTTGTGGTTGTTTTTGCTTTGAAGCAAAATTTTGTTTCTTATGATTTTTAACTTTTTGTTTTTTGTCTTTATTATTCTGCGGAAAAATCGAAAATTTATGCAACGATTTTTGTTCCGCTTCAATCTCGAGTCTTTCCGCTTCCAAATCAGGCAAAGGTCTTGTACAAGCTGTATATCCTGAGTTTGGCGATTTATCACTCTTTAAATTCAATATTCTTGCAACCTGTTTTGCAACTTCCGCAAACACAGGAACAGCAACGGTTGAACCCCAAATTTCCCATCCTTTTGCCGAGTCAACAACAACATATATAACAACTTGCGGGTCAGATGCGGGCAGATAACCGATTGCAGAGGTGTAAAGCTTATCGGTATAACCCTTTGCACCTTCCATTGTTTTTCTTGAAGTACCTGTTTTTGATGCAACTTGATAATTTGAAAGATTTAACGGCAATTTTGTCCTCGAGGTACTCTTTGTCAAAAATTCCGTCACGAGTCTTGCCTGTTCAGGTTGCATAACACGGACTTTTTTAACATGTTTCGGCAACTCTTCTTTGGGATATTTCACCACGTGAGGAGTAACTTTCAGACCGTCATTTGCGATTGCGGAAATTGCAGAAATCATTTGTATACAAGTTACCGAAGCCCCATATCCGTAACCCATTGAAGCATGACGTGATTTATCCCATGTTTCCGGTTTCGGCAAAAGACCCGTCGATTCCCCCGGAAGGTCAATACCTGTTTTTTGTCCTATTCCAAATTTATACAAACTGTTATAAAATTCTTTTGATGTCATCAAAAGAGCAACTTTTAAACTTCCTACGTTGCTCGAGTGTTGGAACAAATATTCCATATTAATATCACCGGGACAAGGGAATTTGTGATAATCGTAGTTAGAAATTGTCCAACCGCCGATTTCAACCCGTCCGGAATCATAAACCGTTGAATTTCTGTGAATTTTGTCATTTGCAACCGCCGATGCAACCGTCAAAACTTTAAACGTTGACCCCGGAGGAAATACGTCCGAAAGCGTCCAATTTTTCAGTTGTAAATAAGAAGCTTCCTTAAATTTATTCGGATTGTACGTCGGATAAACAGCATAACCCAAAATCTCCCCGTTATTCGGGTTCATAACAATTACCGTTCCTCTTAAAGCCTGCTTTTCGGTAATCATTTTCAAAAGTTCCGTTTCACAAACGTGCTGAATGGCTGAATCAATCGTCAAAGTAACTGTCTTGCCAGTCGTAGGTGTTGTAATTTTCTGCGGGTCGGTCTTAAAATCATAAATAACATCGCCGCCTCTCGTCGTTTCAATCACGATGTCTTTATCAACCTTTTCAAGCTCTTTTTTCATCGTGAATTCAACGCCTGCCGCAACATCCGCATCAGAATTATAATATCCTAAAATGTGTGCAGCCATTGTATCTTGCGGATAAACACGGCAATTCTTTCTGTCCGTACTTATCTCACGAAGTCCCAATTTCCGCATATTTTCTACCGTCGGACGGTCAATGTCTTTTTTCAACAATATAATGTTATTCGGGTTGTTCTTTATAACATTAACAACTTCCGCTTCCGTCATCCCGAGATATTTTGATATTCTTTTTGCAATTTCTTCAGGTGTATGATCCATATATTGTCTGTGCACGTAAACATTATAAGAAAGTTGGTCAGATGCAAGCTTTATGCCGTTTCTGTCCAAAATAGAACCTCTCATAATGAATTTTTTCGCTACACGTTGAGCTTTTGCCTTCTTTGCATAATGTTTAATATCAAGGATTTGTACCGCAAACAAATACACAGCTAACGCAACGGCAAAGCACGTAAATATTATTTTTAACGCTCTAAGTCGTCGATTAAAAAGTCTTATTCTGTCTGAATTGTCATTTTTATATCTGTTTGCCATTATTTTTTCGCAAAATTTCTAAGGGTTCATACCCTTGAAATCATAGCACATCAGAAAAAATAGGGTGAAAAGTTAATCTATCTTAATCAAAGTCTTTTTCAAACTTACAATTTTAAAAACCCAAAGACCATCTGTAATAATTCGGATAAAAACTTTTCTTGCGAACAGGCTTTTCATTAACCGGTAATTCTTCTCCCATTTCAATAACTTGTGTTGCCGTATCAAGGTTACCGTGCTGTTTTACAAGATTTTCAACATTGTGATAAGACATTAAATTATCCAATTTGTTTTGAAGCTCAAGATTTTCATTGTTTAATTTAATCGTTTCCGTACTCAACTTTGACAATCTGACCTGCATAAGCGTTGTAATATAATAACTTACGAACATTACAATCATAATAACCGCAAGCAATCGACAAAGCGATTTGTTCAATCTTGAAAGCGTATGTTTCGGATGATTTTGTTCGTATTCTTCAGGTGTCAAAACTTGCTCCTTACTTTATTACCCGTGCAAATCTCAATTTTGCCGAACGTGACGGAGGATTTGCCCTCAACTCTTCTTCGGTTGCCGTAATCGGCTTCTTCGTCAAAATTTCGAGTTTTCCGTCCTCGTGAAATCTTGCCGAATTATCTCGGAAAAAGTTTTTCACAATCCTGTCTTCCGCAGAATGAAATGTTACTGCTGAAATTATAGCACCTGTTTCCAAAAAAGGCAGAATGTTTCTTAATGTATCTTTTATATTTTCAAGTTCTCCGTTGACTTCTATCCGAACAGCTTGAAAAACCCTCGTCGCAGGATGAATTTTGCTCTTAATCCTCGGTGTGGAATTAATTATCAAATCGGAAAGTTCAACAGTCGTCTTAATCGGCGTTCTTTTTCTTGTTTCAACGATAGCTTTCGCTATTCTTTTGGAAAATCTTTCTTCGCCGTATTCACTGAAAATTCGCACCAAATCGTCTTCTCTGTACCCATTCACAACATCATATGCCGAAAAATCAGCATCTTGATTAAATCTCATATCCAACGGTGCATCTTTTTGAAAAGAAAATCCTCTTTCTCCGTTCGTCAGCTGATAAAACGAAGCTCCAAAATCATAAACGACCCCGCCCGTAATTTTTTCAACACCCATTTCATCAAGGTGGTTTTTAATATTAACGTGACTGTCTTTAATAATTGTGACATTAGAAAAAGCTTGCAATCTCTCTTTTGCAGCTTGAATTGCATCGTTATCAACATCAAAAGAAAACAACTTGCCGTCGGGCAAAATTTTCTCGGCAATAATCGCAGAATACCCGCCACCGCCTAATGTTGCATCAACATAAACTTTTCCGCTCTCAAGACAAAGTGCGTCTGTTGCTTCTTTTGCCATTACGGGGAAATGTTTAAACTCAGCCATTATTCTTCAATCTCAGCAAGTTTTTCTAATTTTAATTTTTGGTCATGAGCCATAAGCAAGTCAATCAACTCATCCAAATCACCGTCAATTACCGTCCAAACATTGAGGTTATGGTTAATTCTGTGGTCTGTCAATCTGCCTTGCGGGAAATTATACGTTCTGATACGTTCCGAACGGTCGCCCGTGCCGACTTGTGAACGTCTTAAGTCAGTTATTTCCTGCATTTGCTTTTGGCGTTCCAAATCATACAATTTTGCCTTCAAAATTTGCATTGCACGTTCTTTGTTTTGCAATTGCGAACGTTCTTCCGTACAGAAAATCATAATTCCTGTCGGCTTGTGGAAAAGTCTTGCGGCTGTTTCTACCTTGTTTACGTTCTGACCGCCGGCTCCGCCCGAACGTGCCGTCGACATTTCAATATCTTCGGGACGAATTTCAACTTCAACATCATCAACTTCAGGCATTACCGCAACCGTTGCCGTCGAAGTATGTACTCTGCCTTGTGATTCCGTTTCAGGAACTCTTTGAACTCTGTGAACTCCCGATTCATACTTCAATCTGCTGTAAATACTGTCCCCTTTAACAGAAATGATAACTTCGGATACACCGCCCATTTCGGATTCCGTTTTTGATAAGACTTCCGTCTTCCAACCCATTTTGTCGGCATAACGCATGTACATTCTCATCAAATCGCCCGCAAAAATGTTTGCTTCATCTCCGCCTGCAGAACCTCTGATTTCAAGCATAATATCCTTGTCGTCCATCGGGTCACGAGGAAGCAAAAGAACTTTCATTTTTTCGGAATATTCCTCAATTCTCTTTTCGTTTTCAGCAATTTCAGCTTTCAAAAAGCCTCTCATTTCTTCATCGGTTTCCCCATGAAGCATTTCCTCGCCGTCTTTGATTGCATTCGTTGCTTCTTGCCATTTGTGGTAAAGCTCTACGGTTTCTTCCATTGACTTTCTTTGCTTCGAAAGGTCACGAAATTTGTTATAATCTTGAATTACTTCGGGTTTGCTTAAAATTTCACCCAATTCAATATACTTTTCTTCAATCTTAACGATTTTTTCAAGCATTTCTTCCATTATTAAAGTCCTCTTTTTGCCTTTCGTCCGCAAGATTTGTCTTCGTCACAAAAACCTGCTTTTTCACATTTCGGTACCAAATAGTCTTTTAACCACGGTTCGGTTTTGATGAGCTCATCGCACATCATTTTTACCATCGTTCTTATTTCTGCCTGTGCTCTCGTACAAAGTCTTAAGTTTGCAAGATGAATTAATTCTCTCAAATTCAAGCTTGCAACCATTGACGTCGAGGTCGCATTCGGCAAAATCATTCTTGCATCTTCCGCAGCAATACCTTTTTCCGTCATTTCAATGTAAAATTCCGTCGTTTTCGCCATAAATTCATCATATTTTTTAGCAAGCTCTTCATTTTTCGCAATTGAAGAAGGTACAATGTAATCAAATTGTTCCTTTTCTTGAACATAACGTTGCGATTTTTGCGAAAAAGACATGTGTCTGTGTCTTACAAATTGGTGCGAGCATGCCCGTGAAATTCCGCTGATTGCAAATGACACTTGAATATGCTCAATCGTGCTGTAATGACCGGAAGAAACAACTCTTTGTATCAACTTGAGAGCTTTTTCTTTGTTGTTTGCATTTTCGCTTTCGTTGATATTAATGGGCGAATCCGCCGAGTAACAAGTTCTGCAAGCCGTATAAATAGTTTTTAACATATCTTCGGGCTTTGAAATAATTTTTACCTGCGGTGTGACTTTATGATTTGACATTATAACCTCTTTATACGCAAATACCCGCCTTTAATGTGCGGGTATCCTCAAAAACCGCTATGCGGCTTTTTTACAACACTTATTTTTGTTGGTAACGTTTCTTAAATCTTTCAACACGTCCTTCTGTGTCAACGATTTTTTGGTTACCTGTGTAGAACGGGTGACAGTGGTTGCAAATTTCAACCGTAAGATTGTCTTGGATTGAACCGGTTTCAATTTCGTTTCCGCATACACATTTAATAACTGTTTTCTTGTAATCCGGATGAATATCTTTTTTCATGATTTGTCCTCTACTGTTTTGAAAAACTTTTCTATCCGATTATATACACCTAAAAAATTAATATCAAGTAAATTGTAATATTTTGTTCCATTTCCTTACAAAAACATGTTAAAAAATCATGTTTTGTGGTACTATATAGTTGAAATTAACACTGTAAAAAGGATAAAAAAGATATGATTAAAAAGAAAAAGGCTATGACGATGGCGGAAGTTTTGGTCTGCCTTGCGATAGTTGGTATTCTCGCTATGTTGTTAATTCCTATCATCACCAAAACGACACAAAACAGAGAAAAATTTCTTTACAAAAAAGCTCTTAACACAATGCAAAACGCAGTTTCTGCAGTTATGAACGAAAATGGTGTTGTAAACACTTCTAACTTCTTCCCTGATTTATCAAATAACGGAGGAGATTTGCAAAAAGCTATCGGACGTAAGTTAATATTAATGGGCGATTACGGTTCCGGTACTTCAGCTTCAGACCCCACATTCATTTCCAACGACGGTATGATTTGGTGGGATTTACCGAAGCAATGGCCGGCAGGCGAAGACCACATTGACGTTATGGTTGACGTTAACGGTGGCGGCGGTAAAAACATGACGACAGAAGGTGACGGTTCTAAAGTTGTCGTAAATCCGGACAGATTAAAAATCCGTTTAATGAAAGACGGTCGTGTTATCGTTCCGGCTTATGATGACAGCTCAAGTGATGATTACGATTGGTCATTCGAACGTGACTATCTCTTGTCACAAGATTTGAAAGATTCAACAAACGATAAAAACAACAAATCCGGTGACGCAAGAGTTGTTCGTTAATAACTGACAATTGATATTTAATGCAAAAAGACTCGTTTATGCGAGTCTTTTTTTTGTTGAATAAGGGATTGTATAAGTTTTTTGCTTATGTTATCATTCTCCGTAATCATTAAACTATCATTAAGAAAGGACTATTTTAATGGAAGCAAATGAAAAAAAAGCAACAATCGGTATTATTGGCGGAACGGGTTTCTATTCTTTCTTCGCAGGACAAGAAGTTGAAGAAGTAAATATTGAAACACCTTACGGCAAACCGAGCGACACAATCACAATCGGAACAATCGGACCTCACAAGGTAGCATTTTTGCCCCGTCACGGTCTTGACCACAGATTTCCGCCCCATCTCGTAAACTACAGAGCAAACGTTTGGGCTTTGAAATCTTTGGGCTGTGACAGAGTTATTTCACCCTGTGCGGCAGGAAGTTTCCAAAAACACGTTAAGCCGGGCTCATTCGTTGTTCCCGATCAATTCGTGGATTGGACAGACGGACGTAAGAGCACTTTCTTCGAAGGACCTAAAGTAATTCACGCAAGTGCTGCAAATCCTTACTGCCCTGAGTTGCGTAAGTTGGCAATCGATGCCGCTCACAAACACGGCATTGAAGTTCATGAAACAGGTACTGTTGTTACAATTAACGGACCCCGTTTTTCAACTAAGGCTGAATCTCAATTCTTTACAAGACAAGGTTGGGAAGTTGCAAGTATGACTCAATTCCCCGAAGTTCATCTTGTTAAAGAACTTGATATGTGTCCTGTAACAATCGCTCTTATTACAGACCACGATTGCGGTTTGGAAGGCGATGTTGAACCTGTTACGCACCAACAAGTCTGCAAAATTTTCAACGAAAACATTGACAATCTCAAAAAGATGTTAGTTACATTGATTGAAAGTATTCCTGCAGACAGAGCAAATTGCGATTGCATGAACACTTCCAAGACATCATAGTTATTGATTAAAAAACTGTCGCTGCCGCTTTTTGGCAGCGATGGTTTTTAAGGAGAAAAAATTGGGTTATCTTATTTACAGTGTTGTTAAACATCTTTTTACCGCTACTTACTTTATATTGATAGTAAGTTGTTTTTTAACGTGGTTGCCCAATATTAATTGGTATAATCAGCCTTTCCGTTTTATAAGAGATTTCAGCGATTTTTTCTTTGCTCCGTGCAGAAAAATTGTACCGCCGATTTCGGGAATTGATTTTTCCCCAATCGTTGCATTCATTCTCCTACAAATTCTTGAAACGGTTATTTTAGGCTTAATCAGAAATATTTTTATCGCTTAATTTGCCTGTGTTCTTAACGGAATATCAGAAACCGTTATCGGAATGAAATAATGTTTCGTGGCATTTGCAAGCTTTCTTACGCTGTAAACCGCAAGTTCCTTGTCGCAAGTGGGAGAAATCATTATGCTTTTTATGATGGAAGATGTTTCGGGCGAAGGCATTTCATGCTCTATATGAGGAACGAAAATTCCGTTTTGTATCTCAAATTCACAAGCTTCATTATGCGAGTGAGTACGAATTCCCAAAACAATCCGAAATTCATTCTCGGCATAAAAAGCGGGGTGTTTTAAAAATACGCTATAAATCTTGAAATTATCAATAATATCCCACAATACAACCTGTTTTTCTTTACCGTTTTTAGCTTCTTTATATTTTTGGTTGTAGGTTAAAATCGTGTCGGTGAGCATTTGATTTTGTTTTTCCGTGTCGTAACAAACCTTTGCGAAGGCTGAAAATTCATAGCCTTTTGACTCAACACTGTCTTTTAACTTATCCGTCGAAAACGTTATGCCGTAACCGGTTTTGTCGGTCGTTTTTGTATAATTGTTCCAAAGACTCAAACAATTTTTTTCCGTCGAAAGGCAAAATACATAGTACTCAAGACGTGAAAAAATTTCGCTTTCCTCATCATAATAGGAGTTACAAGTCATATATTCCGCACGGGAAAGGATTTTTTCATAAAATTCGGGAACCAAAAATTGCTTAATTTGTTGCAATAGCTCTAAAATCAATGTGTAAGTGTATTTCATCTCACTTTTATCATTGAGAAAATATATGTTTGAAAACCATAAATGGTTGCTTTTTAAAATCCCTTTCAAAGCTTTCGGTGATGTATAGTGGTATAATTCCTTCGGGATTTTTGACTTGGTTGAATTTTTGAAATAATCGTATTCTGTCTTTTTCATTAAAACTCCGTATCTCTATTATAACAAATTTTGAAAAAACTTTCACCTCTTCCAAAATTGTTTGTTATTTTGAGTCTTCTTCTGTTTTAATGCTCTTTTTATCCTGCTCCTTAAGCATAAAATAGATATTCTTTTTGACATAAACGTTATTTGCAAAAGAAAGAATTGCCGAACGAACCAATTTTGAAAGATTTGTTCTTTCTTTTTTACTGTTTGCTTCCGCAAAATCTCTCGTTCCAAACGTAACTTTCAATACACTTTCGAGCTCTTCCGCAAAAAAATTATATGCTCTGCTCAAAGAATATTGCTTGATTTGCATTTTAATAAGGTTTCCAATGTCGGAAATACTCAAAACATCTTTTAATATCCCGATTACAACCAAATAAACAATGTGGCTCTTGGAATACTTCTTGTTTTTCGGAGGTTCAATAACTTTTTGTTTTACATAATTATTGACCATTGTTGCGGTAATTGTCTTTTCTTCCCCCGGAATTTCAAACGGAGCAAGATACTCTTCCAAAATCCCGATTAATTGATCCATATAAACGTCAATCTTCGGTAATTCCTCAAATCGAGGGCAGTGATACGCAACCAACTTTTCGTTTTCTTTTTTTTGATGTACTGAATAATCATTTACCATAACAGTTTTTATTATGATATAATCTTGTTTTTTTGTCAAATAATCGGTTTGTGAAAATTGCTTGACATGGTTATTGAAACAAGTTAATGTGGTTGCAAAATACAGTTTTTAAACTTTTGAAATAAATATCGGTTTTATTACAAATGTAGATAAATAAAAAATCCCGAAGCTCTTTGCAGTACTGAAGAAATTCCCAAAAAGCATTTGCAAATACATAAAAAAACGCCCCCGCAGGGGCGTCATCTCTTCAAAGAAAAAGATTTATTTGATAGAAATTTTCTTTACAGTATCTTTTTTATTTTCGTG
>CAZOGS010000032.1:8201-13760 GCA_964579375.1 uncultured Muribaculaceae bacterium | reverse complement strand
TGCATTATTTAGACGCAATTTTCTATTTCAAGTAATTTTTGCTTTATTTGATTACAATAGGCAAATCCACCGATATTCCCATTTTTTGAAATAACCCTATGGCAAGGTATAATTATAAGTATCGGGTTTTTGTTGCAAGCGGAACCGACTGCTCTTTGTGCGTTAGGATTGCCAATAACTTTCGCGATTTCTTGATATGATTTTGTCTTTCCATAAGGTATTTTTAATAGTTCTTCCCAAACTCTTTTCTGAAAATCAGTTCCTTTAGGTAAAATATTGAGTTCAAATATTGTTCTTTTGCCTACAAAATATTCATCAAGTTGTTTAGCGACTTCTGCAAAATACCCGACTCTTTTAGACAAATTTTCATAAGTTTCAACTATCTTAAGCCCTAAAATAATATTATCTTCAAGCTCAATTTCTAATATTCCGATAGGTGATTTGTAATAAAATTTATCCATATTAAAAGTTTACAACAAACTTCCGACTAAATATGTCAAACATGTGATACTTTATGTCAAAATCCATGATACACAACACTCTTTTTTGCAAACAAAAGGCGACTCCCGGATTCGAACCGGGGGTAAAAGCTTTGCAGGCTTCTGCCTTACCACTTGGCCAAGTCGCCATAAATAAAAAATGGAGCGGAAGACGAGACTCGAACTCGCGACAGTCTGCTTGGAAGGCAGATACTCTACCAACTGAGCTACTTCCGCACCTGCTCAATCATTATAAAATAAACAAAAATTTTTTTCAAGCCGTTTTTTTATTCTATTTTATTCTTTGGGAATCTAACATTAAAGTTTCTAATTCAACGTCTTTTTGTTCATCATCCGGTCGGGATGTGTTGTACATTCTTGAGTCAACTTGATATCCGTCACGTTCCATTTTTTCGTACATTTCAAGTCTTTGATTTGCTATCGGAGAGTCGGGATTAATGTGTTGAGCCACTTTATAATATGCTATCGCTTTTTCTATATCTCCCAATTTCTCATAGCAAACAGCCGTTGCGATATTTGTGTTGTAATCTTTTAAATTACCCGACAACAATGACAAATTGTAGTATTCAATCGCACTGTTAAAGTTATTGAATTTAAAACAATAATCACCGAGAGCCTTATGAACATTGGGGTTCTTCGGATACGTCGCATAAGCTTCCATAAGCAAGTGTCTTGCTTGTGTTTCTTTCCCCAAAAATGTTGCGGTTGTTCCCGCACCCAAAAGTGCATCTAAGTCACCCTCAAAATATTTTAAGTATCTTAAATAACATTCAAGAGCTTTTCTTACGTAACGTATTCTTGTCGTTTCGTCTTCCGCTTGAACAGCCGTTCTTACGCATAATCGTGCTTTTTCCATGTATTCTTCGGGGTTCGCAGGTTCTTCATCTCTTGTAAGCATATAATCATCGTTTCTGACCTGCTCCTCTTCTTTTTTTGCAATTTCTTGATTATCTTCATCCGGTTCGTCAACAATTCCTTCTTCCGCTTTAATACTTTTAATTACGTCTGAATAGTCCAAGTGTGCGGGAATATATTGATTATCCTCTTTTGTTTGAGCTTTTGTTGTTTGGTTTGAAGAATTTTTGTCATAAGTATGCAAGCCTGTTAATTCGCAAATTGCAAAAATTACAATCAGCGTCAACGATAACTTAAATATGGTTTTTAGAATTAACTTTTTCATATTAAAAAAACTTTATGAACTCTTCTTTACAATTATTATAGCAACGAGAATACATGATATAAATATAATAATAACTTTTGTTGCAGTAAAAGGAAAATGTTGTGCATAGTCTTACAATCATTGTTTTTATGGGCATTTTGGCTCTTGCTTTTGCGGGGATGATGTTGTTTTGCGGTGTGAAATTTTCACCAAAATCGGACTCTGAGTTGAAAAATTCTTCTTATGAGTGCGGCATGCCCGTTTTTTCGGATGAAAAAACATTTTATAATCCTCGATTTTTTGTATATGCACTTTTGTTTATTGTTTATGATGCGGAAATGATGCTTTTGTTCCCGTTTGCGTTATCTTTTGATGTTTTGCACGGGTTTGTTTTTACTCAAGGTGTTTTATTTCTGTTTTTAATGTTTTTAAGTCTTTCTTACGCAACGCAGAAGAATTTGTTGAGGTTTAAGTAATGGCAAATGTTTTAACATCCGTATTTGATGAAATATATAATTTTGCCCGTGCAAATTCCTTGTGGCCATTGACGTTTGCGACGTCTTGTTGCGGTATAGAAATGATGAGTACGGCGTGTGCGGATTTTGATATTGCAAGGTTTGGATCGGAAGTCTTTAGAGGTTCTCCGAGGCAGGCGGATTTGTTAATCGTTGCGGGAACTGTCACTCACAAAACAGCACCTGCTCTTTTAAAATTATATGAACAAATGGCAGAACCCAAGTATGTTATTGCAATGGGGGCTTGTGCCTGCACGGGCGGCATGTTTAAAAACGACTCTTATTCGGTTGTTTACGGAGTTGATAAGATTATTCCCGTTGATATTTATCTTCCGATGTGTCCGCCAAAACCCGAAGCTTTGCTCGATGCTTTGATAAAGTTACAGGCAAAAATTAAGACGGAATCAATTGAGCACAGGCGAAAATATCTTGCCGAAAATAAGCCGAAATTGAAATATAACGAAGATGTATTGTTGAAAGAATAAATTTTAGAAACAGGCAAAAAATGGAAAATTTGATTGGAAAATTTAATATAATTGAAAAAATTGAACAAAAAGACGGTTCAATTAAATATATTTTGCCGAAAAATGAAATCAAAAATTGTATTTCTGTTTTGAAAAATTCCGCTGAAAGTTCTGCGGATATGCTTGTTTCCATAAAAGCTGTTGATTGGATTGACAAGATTGAGATAGTTTATGAATTATATTCAACTCTCTTAAATAAATGTATAACCCTTGCAATAAATCTTGATTCCGGAAACCCCGTTGCGGATAGTGTCGTTTCTCTTTTTAAATCGGCTTCTTTCGATGAACGGGAAATTTTTGATTTGTTCGGGGTTGAATTTGACGGGCATGAGGGCATAAAAAGGTTGTTTTTACCAAAAGGTACGGTCGGAAACCCTCTTTTGAAAAGACCTTGTTTTAAAGACGAAAGGTTGATGTGGAATGACTAAAGAGCTTTTGAAGTTAAATGTCGGAATGCAACATCCTTCCATGCACGGTGTTTTAAGGCTTATCGTCGATCTCGACGGTGAAGTCGTTAAGTCGGCAGAGCCGGATGTCGGATATTTGCACAGAGGACTTGAAAAATTAGCGGAAAATCGTTCCTATTTGCAATATTTACCGATGGTTGACCGTGTTGATTATCTCTCGGGGTTTTTCTGTCAGGAAGCTTTTTGTTCTGCAGTTGAAAAGCTTGTGGATATTGACGTTCCGCTTCGTGCAAAATACATCCGTTGTCTTTTAATGGAATTAAACAGAATTTCTTCCCATTTGCTTTGGCTTGGGACTTATTTGATGGATTTGGGTGCATCTTCTCCGATTTTTTACACTTTCAGAGAAAGAGAAATTTTGTTAAGGATTTTTGAAACCCTTACAGGGCAAAGAATGATGTACAATTTCCATACTTTTGGCGGGGTAAAAACGGATGTTTGCTCCTCAATAATTGATGAAATTGAAAAGTTTTTGGAAATTTTTCCGAAAAGATTGCAAGAATATGAAAATATTTTGACGGATAATCCAATTTTTCTTTCGAGGACAAAAGGAATAGGTATTTTGTCAAAAAATGTTGCCCTGAATTATGCCATAACTGGTGCAAATTTGCGTGCTTCCGGCTTGAAAACCGATTTTAGAAAGCAAAAACCGTATCTCGTATATGAAAAATTTGATTTTGAAGTCCCTTATGAGAAGGATGGCGATTGCTATTCAAGATATTTGGTGAGAATTGCGGAAATGAAACAATCTTGCAGAATTGTTGAGCAGTGTATCGCTTTTTTGAAAAACGATAACGGTGATTTTAAAAACAAAGATGTGAACCCCTTGAATATTAAGCCTCAAGGAGAAGTAAATTCTTTTGTTGAAGCACCGAGAGGACTTATGATTTGTTCCGTTACTGCGGATGAAAGCGGAAAACCTTATCGTGTTAAGTGGCGTACGGGGTCATTTTATGCTGTTCAAGTTTTACCCCTGCTGTTAAAAAACAGAAATTTTGCCGATATTATGGCAATTTTCGGAAGTTTGGACGTTGTTTTATCGGAGGTTGACAGGTAATGGATTTTGTTATTCAACCTTATGTAGAATTTATGTTTGCTCATAAAATACCGTATGTGATTTCGTTTTCGCTTTGGTATTTGATTGAATTCTTTTTAATTTCCGTATTTTTACTCATTGCGGTTTTGATTTTCGTGCTTGCGGAAAGAAAAATTCTTGCTCTTTTTACCGTCAGAAAAGGTCCTAATCGAGTAGGTTTTGAAGGTTGCCTGCAAACTGTTGCAGATGCCGTCAAATTGCTGTTTAAGGAAGATATTGTTCCCGATAAAGCGGATAAGTTTTTGTTCGGATTGGCTCCGCTTTTGGCATTTGTTCCCGTGTTGTTCGTGTGGATGCTTTTGCCGTTTTCAATGTCGATTTTGCCTATAAAGTCCGATGTCGGTGTGTTTTTCTTTATTTCTGTTATGTTAATTCCTGTTTTCGGGCTGTTGATTGCGGGGTTGGCGTCCGGAAATAAGTATTCAATTTTGGCTTCATTCCGTTCTGTCGTTCAATTAATCAGCTGTGAAATTCCTATGATGTTTGCAGTTCTTGCCGTGGTTGTACTTTCGGGGTCAATGTCTTTTATTGATATTGTAACGGAGCAATATAATTACGGTTTGTTGAGTTGGTATGTTTTTCCGTCTTTTTTGGGCTTTTTGGTGTTTTTTGTAACTTCATTGGCTCTTATGAACAGAACACCGTTTGATTTGCACGAGGCGGAAAGTGAGTTCGTTTCCGGCTGTACGATTGAGTATTCGGGCATGAAGTTTGCAATGTTTTATATGGCTGAATATGCCGCTGCTTTTATAATATGTGCTTTTGCCGTAATTATGTTTTTCGGCGGATATATGCCTCCCGTGCCGATTTGTCTTGCTGATTTGTTTGCCGATTCACAGTTGCTGTACGGATTGGTTTTAACTTGTGAACAGATTTTTTGGTTAATATTTAAAACCTGCTTGCTTTTATTTGTTGTGATTTGGATAAGAGCTGTCCTTCCGAGAGTGAGGACGGATAAATTGGCGGAATTTGCGTGGAAATATCTTTTGCCTGTTTCTGTTGTAAATCTTTTGATAGTTTGCCTTATAAAACTTGGAGGATGTTATGTTTTCTGATATTTTTAAAGGTTTGAAAGCTTTGTGGAACGGGCATAAAACCGTAATGAAACAAGCATTTGAAAAACGTGTAACGTTAAACTATCCGGAAGAAACAAGAGAAGTTTCCGATAAGTTTAGGGGCAGAATTGACATCGTTAAAGATGAAAATGACAGGCTTTTATGTGTCGGATGTGGGTTATGCCAAAAAGTTTGTCCTTGTAACGGCGTAATAAGAATAGAAAAACAAGTTGAGGAAAACGG
>CAZOGS010000032.1:5693-8101 GCA_964579375.1 uncultured Muribaculaceae bacterium | reverse complement strand
GGATTGTTCTTTTTGGCTGTAATTTTGGGATTTGGCGTGATTTTATCGTTGAAAATCGGAGGTAAAAAATAATGGATTATTTATTTAACATAGGCATGTATCATTTTTTACTTCTCGGGTTATTTTTGTTCTTAACAGGGCTTTTGGGAACAATTATTTCAAAAAATTTACTTAGAATATTGATTTCTCTTGAAATCATGTTTTGTGGGATTACACTAAATTTAGCAACGTTTGCCGTATATAGTGACGGTACTCATTTCAAGGGCGGAATTTTGGCACTTTTCGTTTTGGTAATGACAGCCGTGCATATTGCGGTCGGTGTTGCAATAGCTTTCAATATATACGGATTAAAAGGGACTGTTGATATTGAAGAAGTCGGAGAATTAAAAGGATAATGCAGTTTTTTCTTGATAATATTTTATTAATCTTTGTATTACCGTTAATTGCTATGGTAATTGCTTTTATCGGGAAATTTTTTAAATTCTCTTTCTCAAGAGGAACAGTTGTATATTCTTCGATAACTTCAACCTTTATCGGGTTAATTTACGCAATTGCTCTTTATGTTTATTATCATTCTTTCGGAGCTGTCGAACCTTTTGAAGTTTCCGTTGATTGGTTAAGATTGGGGTCTTTGAATGTTTCGTTGGGAATTTTGGTTGATTCCGTATCAACGGTATTCCTTCTGATTTTAATGCTTGTCAGTATTGTCGTTCAATGGTATTCCACATCTTATATGTCAGATGACGAAAACTTTGATTTGTATTGGTTTTTGTTGAATTTATTCAACTTTTCCATGACGGCTTTGATATTAAGCTCAAATATGGTACAAACGTATCTGTTTTGGGAAATAATCGGTGTTTGCAGTTATCTTTTCGTCAATTATTATTTCAGCAAATCACGAGTATCAAATTCTGCAAAAAGAGTTTTGATTTTTGACAGAATCGGCGATGTGATGTTCTTTTTAGGGTTATTAATTTTGATTTATTTCCTTTTAATATACCCTATTGAAGAAGGAACGGAATTGCTTGCATATTCTGCATTATCAACTTCTGCAACAGATTTCTATGTGTATTTTTCAGATACGGGATTTTATTTAACGTTGTTGTTATTTTTCGGTGCTGCGATTCTAAAATCAGCACAATTTCCCGTGCAGGTTTGGTTGATTGATGCAATGGAAGCTCCGACTCCGATTAGTGCTTTAATTCATGCCGCAACAATGGTTTCTGCGGGGATTTTTCTTTGTGTCAGATTGTTGCCGATGTTTGAATTGTCTGAGCTTATGACGGATACGATGTTGTATTTTGGCTTAACGACTGCGTTTGTTTGTGCCTTCTTTGCGGTTGCTCAGACTAATATCAAAAAGATGCTTGCTTACTCGACATCTTCTCAATTGGGCTTAATGTTTACTGCTTTGGGCTTTTTAACCCCTTCTGCGGCTTTATATTATTTGTATACTCATGCTTTTGCAAAGGCTCTTTTGTTCCTCGTGGCGGGACTTTTGATTAAATATACCGCTGACGGCAGTTTGGAATATTCAGATATGAAAATTTCAAGAAAATCCAATCCCGTTACGGCTCTTTGTTATTTCATTGCAATTTTATCGTTGTCGGGAATATTCTTTGGGGGATTTTTCGCAAAAGAATTGTTGTTTGAAAATTTACAAATTACAAACAGTATTGCCGTCGTGAGTGTATTTTGTGCAATTTGTTTTATGACTGCTTATTATTTGTTTAAGTCATATTTTCTTATCTTTGAAAAAGGTCATGATTTTGTAGAAATACCGAAAACTTTGAAATTTTCTCTCGTTGTGATGATGTTTCTCGTTGTCGTTGCAACATATTTTATAAGTTCGGATTTATCGTTGGTCGGTTTTTATAACGCTTTTGAAAATTTGACTGAGCCGAAAAATGTATATTCTTTGCTTCTGATTGCTGTATTGGGTGCATTGACGGCATTCGGGGTCGTTTTGAAAAAGTGGGAGTCTTTGCCCCCCGTTGTGAATGAATTTGCTAAAAACGGTGCATATTTGGATAAGATTTTTACTTTCTTTGCCGATTATGTTTTTTATCCGATTGCAGGGTTAACAAAAAAAATTGATAAATATTTTATTGATGCGTTTGTAAACGCACAAGGCGTTGTTACAAAGACGGTTGCGTGGTTTGTTTCGTATTCTCAAAGCGGGAATATTCAGTCGTATCTTGCCAATTCTATATTTATCATAGTTTTGTTGCTTGTATTTTGTTTGGTTGTAGCAATTGGAATAGGGGGGATGTGATGTTAAATTTGTTGTCGCTGAAATTATTAATATTATCTCCTATATTGGCTGCAATTGTTATAATGTCCCCTATATTTGGCACAAATCAGATTTATATAAGAAGATTTGCGAAAACATTTGCAACTTTTCATTT
>CAZOGS010000032.1:0-5593 GCA_964579375.1 uncultured Muribaculaceae bacterium | reverse complement strand
CTTTTGGAAAGCACGATTTTGGGTATTTTTTGTGCAAAAGATATGTTCATGTTTCTTATGTTTTGGGAAGCAGAGTTAGTTCCTGTTTACCTTTTGATTTCACAATGGGGTTCTCAAAAGGCAAAACAAGCGGCTATGAAATATGTAATCTATACTTTTGTCGGAAGTATGTTCATTTTTATTGCAATGATTGGGCTTTATTATTACGGTTATCATTTAAACGGGGAATTGAGCTCAAGTATTGATTTTTTGCGGGTATGTAGTGCCGACGGAATTTATCCTTTGTTGTTGCAAAAAATACTTTTCTGGGCATTTTTTATAGGTTTTGCGGTCAAGTTGCCTGTTTTCCCGTTGCATACTTGGTTGCCGGAGGCTCACTCGGAAGCACCTGCTCCCGTAAGTATTATATTGGCGGCTTTGTTGTTGAAAACAGGAGCTTACGGGCTTATAAGATTTAATCTTGAGTTGTTTCCGGAATTGTTTGTTCAATATGCACCAATAATAATGATTTTGGGCGTTGTTACATTGATTTGGGGCTCATTAGCCGCATATCGGCAAGGTGATATAAAAAAGATTGTTGCATATTCAAGTATAGCTGCAATGGGGCTGTTTTTGACCGGTTTGGCATCGTTGAATAAAGCAGGTTTTGACGGGGCTATATTCTTGATTTTTGCACACTCTTTTGCTGTCACGGGATTGTTTTTGGTTGCGGGCGTTGTTCAGCAGGCAACAAAGACAAAAAGTTTGCAAGAAATATCGGGGCTTGGTCTTTCTATGCCGAGATTGATGTTCGGGAGTTGTATCATTATGTTGTCAACAATCGGTATTCCTTTGACAATGGGATTTGTCGGGGAGTTTTCGATCCTTGTAGGTGTTTTTTCCGCTGATTTTGACAATGCACTTTTGCCGAAAGTTGCGGCATCTGTTTCGGTGTTATCGTTAATATTTACTGCCGTTTATATGCTGAGATTTTATCATGGGATTTTTTGTTCGACTCCGTCACCTAATCGAAAATTTAACGATATTTCCGGACATCGTCTTATGCTAATTGCCGTAATTAGTCTTTGTTTGCTGATTTTCGGTTGTTATCCCGAGTCACTGATGAGTATTTACGGTGATGTTTCTGATATGTTTTTAGAGGTCTTGGGGGTATAAATGGAATTATTGTTAGTAGAACTCAAAGATGTATTTTTACCTGAGATGCTTTTGTTGATTGCAATAGTTGTGATGTTTTTTATGGAGTTGTTTTTTTCTAAACCGCTCTATAAGATATCGAGCAGGACTGCTCTTATTGCAACAATTATTCCGATGCTTGCTATTTCTTTAGGGGTGGCACATTCCGGATATTCAATATTTTCTGATGCTTATGTTCAGTCAAATTTTTCAGTCGTTTTGAAATTATTGATTTTAATCGCTACGTTTATGACAATATTGTTGTCGCAAAATATTATCAAAAAAATCCGTTACAGAGCTTTTGAATATTATTTGATAATGCTGATTGGTACGTTTTCTGCAATGTGTTTGGTCAGTGCAAATAATTTTGTTTCAATGTTTGTTTCGATGGAAACATTATTTGTGTCTTGCTGTATGTTGATTGCCTTTTGGAACAAATATCGTCCTAAAGAGGCGGCAATAAAATTTTTGATTAATTCGTCAGTTGCAACTGCATTTTTCCTGTTTGGAGTTTCAATTTTGTACGGAATTGCCGGTGAAATTAACTTTACGATGTTGAATTTGCATTATTACGGACAAGATTCTTCCGTTTTGTTTATGCTTGCAGCGGTGTTTATTATAATCGGATTGATGTTTAAAGCCGGCTGTGTTCCTTTTCAACGTTGGGTTCCTGACGTTTTTCAGGGCTCACCGTATCCGATTGCGGCATATTTATCTGTTGTTCCTAAATTGGCGGCTTTTGGTGTTTTGGCAAGGTTAATCGGCAATTTTATGACAGAGATGCCTGTTTTGCAAATAATTATTTCTTTTATTGCTCTTCTTTCTATTGCTTTCGGTTTTTTGGGGGCAATTAAACAAACCGATATTAAGAGGTTTTTCGGATATTCTTCGATTGCTCATTGCGGGTTTATGCTTTTGGCTTTAAGCATTTTCTCAGTTTATGGAGTTGCCTCTTTTATTTATTATGCGGTCGTTTATTTGTTTATGAATTTTGGTGCTTGGGCGGCAGGAATTACTTTTGTTGCTTGCGTCGGCAGTGATAATATTAACGACTATAAAGGGCTTTTCTATGTCAGACCTTATTACACAACCGCTTTTGTAATTTGTTTGATGGCTCTTGCGGGTTTACCCCCTACGGCAGGATTTTTGGCTAAGATATTCTTGTTCTCTTCTTTGGCAAGACTCGATTTGTCCGGTTTGCCGGTGGTTATTTTGTCCGTAATATTAACCGTTTACGGAATCTTTACTTATATGAATTTGATTAGGATTTTGTTTGAAAAAACGAAAATCCCTTCAGTTTTAACTTCTCCGCAAATGAATACAAAAATCGTTCTGTATTTTTGTTCATTAATGACTATACTTCTTTGTTTCTTTGCAAATCAAGTGGTTTGGTGTTCCATGTTTGCGGCTTTGGGAATTTAATTTTTAAATTTGTAAATTTTAAAATCGAAAAGTTTGCCGAAATCCGAAACTGCAGTAAAGTTATTGAACTTATCAAAAATAAAAAATGTAAATTTTGCAAAATAAAAAACGCCCAAGTCATTGAGCGTTTTTTTATAGTTATTCTTTTTAGAAATCGCTGAGTCTTGTTTCCATTTTGATTTCGTGCCACGTTGAGTTTTCATCTTCAAAGGCAGTTGCATCGATTTTTTTCCACAGTCTTTTAAAAAATGTTGCACCGCCGCTTTTTTGAATTTCATCTGTCGGACCATACGGGTCACGAGTCGTGAACTTAGCATATTTTGCCATATTTGAAGAGTATCCCGCATTTATAAAATACTGCTCCGTTGTTGTATGGTTTGTATCAAGGTTTGCATACGCAGATAACGCTGTTACGGATAAAATTATCAAAGATAATGTAAATTTTTTCATTTTCACCTCATATTGGTTGACATTTTTATTATACAGTACTTTTTCAAAAAAGTGTATTTGTTAAGTTTCTGCATATACAATTTTTACAAATTCATCAAGAAGTTTGTTTTCATCTACTTTACAAACAATTTCTCCTTTTTTGAAAATGTAACCTTCTCCGTTTGCTCCCGCAATACCAAAATCGGCATGCTTAGCTTCTCCGGGGCCGTTAACGGGGCATCCCATTACGGCAATTGTTATATCTTTATCAAAATTTAAAAATCTTTCTTCTGTCGCTTTTGCAAGGGAAATTAAGTCAATACCGCACCTTCCGCAGGTTGGGCAAGAAACAAAGTTCACTCCTTTTTTGCGGAGTCCTAATGATTTTAAAATTTGATATCCCGCTTTGACTTCTTCAATCGGATTTTCAGTGAGCGAAACTCTTATTGTATCGCCAATTCCTTCAGCAAGCAGTGTACCCAATCCGACGGATGATTTTATTAATCCTCCTTTTAACGTTCCTGCCTCCGTTACGCCGAGATGAAGCGGATAGTCGACTTTTTCGGACATTAAACGGTATGCTTCGATTGTTGTTAAAACGTCACTTGATTTTAAAGAAATTTTTATTTGATTAAAATCATTGTCTTCAAGAATTTTAACATGCCTCATTGCACTTTTAACCATTTTTTCCGAAAGGGGAATATTAAGCTCTTGTAAATTTTTTTCTAAAGAGCCTCCGTTAATCCCTATTCTGATTGGAACATGGTGTTCTTTTGCCGAGTCGGTAACTTTTTTGACAAATTCATCCCGTCCGATGTTTCCGGGATTGATTCTGAGTGCGGAAACGCCGTTTTCGATACATTGCAATGCAAGTCTGTAATCGAAGTGAATATCCGCTATGACAGGTATTTTCACTCTTTTAACGATATCTTTGATTGCGGCCGCTGCCTCTTTGTTTAAAACGGCGAGCCTTATTATTTCACAACCTGCATCTTGTAATTCTTCAATTTGTCTTACTGTTTTTTCGACATCACGAGTATCCGTGTTACACATTGATTGAACGGAAATCGGGTTATCTCCGCCGATTTTGACGTTTCCTATTTCTATAACATTTGTTCTTTTTCTTTTAATCATAAATAATTCCTGCTAAAATATATTTAGATAATAGCACAATTTTAAGGAGTCAACTATGAAAATTGCTATAATTTCCGATATTCATGGAAATAATGAAGCTCTTGATGCGGTTTTGAAAGATATCGAAACGCTAAAATGCGACAAAATCTTTTGTTTGGGCGATTTGGCAATGGCAGGACCCGAACCTTCAAAAGTGATTGAAAGAATTGAAAATTTATTAAAAAATGATAACTTTTTGTTAATTCAAGGTAACACAGATGAAAAATTAGGGACTTATGATAAAAATTTTGAGAAAAAATTGGATGAAAATGTTCCTGTGATGGCAAGTGCTTATCGTGCGGATTTGAAGGAAATCACCAAAGAAAATAAAGACTTTTTGGCAAATTTGCCCGAAAATCTCACAGTTGAAGAAAATGGTGTGAAAATCATGCTCTGCCACGGTTCACCAAGAAAAAACGATGAAAATATTACCGCTGATTTGCCTATTGAAAAAGTCGAAGAAATTGTAGCTTGTGCCGATGCGGAAGTCATTTTTTGCGGGCACACCCATGTTCCTTGCGGTTTTGCAACAAATACGGGAAAAACAGTCGTAAATGTCGGCAGTGTCGGCAGACCTTTTTCCGAAACTCCTAAAGCATGCTATGCGGTTATTAATATTTCCGAAAACGGTGATTATGAAATAGAGCATCGTTTAATAAAATATGACATCGAAACAGCTGCAAAAAAACTTGAAAATCGTAAATTCGACGGTTGCGAGAAGTTAGCTGCCATGCTCAGAAAAGCAACTTCAAGGTACCCTCAATAAAGGCATGAAACCATGCCCGTAAAAAAACACCTCTTTTAAAAGAGGTGTTTTTTTGTTGTTTGTTCAATTATAAATTCTTCTCAATGTTTGAAATGATTGAAGATTTTGTCATTAAACCGACCATTCTTTCTTTTGCTTCCCCGTTTTTGAAAACCAATATGCTCGGTAAGCTGCTGATGGACATGCTCTTAGCTGTTTCAAGGTTTTCGTCGGTATTTAATTTGTAAATGTTAACTTTCCCTTGAAAATCATCAGCGATTTGAGAAAGAACTTCTCCCATTTTTCTGCAAGGTCCGCACCAAGGTGCAAAAAAATCTACAACCGTAACACCGTCATTATCTAAAACACGGCTTTTAAAATTGTTATCGTTAATTTCTTCAATATTTGCCATAATAAAGCCTCCTGACTTGTTTTGATGACTATAACACAATAGAAGAAATAAGTAAATAATACGCTTAAAAAACCTGTTAGAGAGTAAAAAAGAGCAGAAAATATAAAAAAAATAAATTTTTCCAAAAAGATACTTGACATTAAACTATGTCCTTAATAAGATAATCATACAACTGCGAAAGTAGTGCCGGTGTAGCTCAACGGTAGAGCAACGGTTTTGTAAACCGTAGGTTGTAGGTT
>CAZOGS010000031.1:0-13807 GCA_964579375.1 uncultured Muribaculaceae bacterium | reverse complement strand
TGTGATTGTACGAGCGACGCATTTCTTCAACGTCTTTGTCACCGTTTTTAAGAGCCTCAACCGCTGCATATTGGCTTGTCGTAGGTGCACACATTATCGCATATTGGTGGATTTTCAACATCTGCTTCAAAATTACTTCGGGTGCACACGCATAACCCAATCTCCATCCCGTCATTGCATAAGATTTTGAAAAACCGTTAATCAAAACCGTTCTTTCACGCATTCCGTCAATCGAAGTGATGGAAACATGTTTACCGTTATAGGTTAACTCCGCATATATTTCATCGGAAAGAACGAACAGGTCTTTTTCAATTACTACTTTTGCAATTTTTTCGAGTTCCTCTTTGCCCATAACAGAGCCTGTCGGATTGTTCGGGAACGGTAAAACCAAAATTTTTGTTTTGTCCGTAACTTTTTCGAGAACTTCCTCTGCCGTTAAACGAAAATCATTTTCAGCTTTAAGGTCAATAATTACGGGCTTACCGCCTGCAAGCACCGCACATGGAACATACGAAACGTAGCTCGGTTCGGGAATAAGAACTTCGTCATCAGGGTCAAGCATTGCTCTAAAAGCAATATCAATTGCTTCTGACCCGCCGACTGTTACCATAACTTCCGATTTTGGGTCATAAGTCACGCCTTGCGTGCGTTTTATATAATTTGAAATTTCCTGCCTTAATTCCGCCAAACCAGAGTTTGAGGTATAAAAAGTTTTTCCTTTTTCAAGTGCGTAAATACCCTCGTCACGGATATGCCAAGGCGTATCAAAATCGGGTTCTCCGACCCCTAAAGAGATGACGCCTTCCATTTCGTTCACAAGGTCAAAAAACTTTCTGATGCCCGAAGGCTTAATATTTACAATTGTTTTTGACAAAGGGTTTCTCATGAAATAACCTCTCTTGTATCTTTCGGTTTTGCAGCCATTATTGTGCCGTGGTCTTTATATTTTTTCAAGATAAAGTGGGTTGCCGTGCTTAAAACAGAGTCTATCGTTGATAATTTGTCGGAAACGAAAGCCGAAACTTCTCTGATTGATTTTCCCTGCAAGGTTATCAATAAATCAAAACCGCCTGAAATTAAGTAAACGGAATGGACTTCGGGATAGTTATAAATTCTTTCGGCAACAAAGTCAAAACCTTGTCCACGTTGAGGGGTTACTCTGACTTCAATTAACGCAGTAACTTTTTCATCGTTAATTTTATCCCAGTCAATCAACGTGTGGTATCCGCAAATTATACCCTCTTTTTCCATTTCAACGATTGAGTTAAAAACGGTTTCTTCGTTCGTTCCTAACATAACCGCCAATTCTTTTATATCAATTTTGCTGTTCTTTTCCAAAACGGATAAGATTTCTTCACGCATCATTTTCTCCTTAAAATATAATGTTTACTTACATTTTAATACAAATATCCAATTTGTTCTAAATGTTAACATTCTTTTTAGATTGCTTTTGATACAATTCAGCGTATTTTTTTGCTTTAAAATCACCGTTAAAGATGGGAATGTCGGTATTTTTATCCGCAAGTGACAGATCAATTTCTCCAAAGAATAACCCGACTTTGTCCGAGTCTTTTTCTCCGAAAAAATGACCGATGACAGTTTTTACACCGCCTTTTGTTTCATCGGGCATAATGACTGAGCTTCCTCCTGAAAAATGGCTGAATTTTTCTTGACCGCATAAGTTTGCGGAAGCAATGTAAACGTAATTTATAAAAGAGTATGCAGGCAAGGATAGTTTTGCCGCACCGATTGTGCAAGGATTATCGGGACAAGCTGTGACATTCAGAATCAACCGAACGCCGTTTGCCCTGTAATATCTGATAAGCTCTGGAAAACAATATGTATCATAACAAATTGTTATGCCGATTTTACCCCATTTCGTTTCGAAAATTTTGGCTTCTTCTCCGCAACTTGCCCACTTCTTTTCGTCAAACGGGAGGTGGATTTTTCTGTAAACATCGACCTTTCCGTCCGGAAAAATTATGGCGGCAGAATTATAAATTTTGTCATCAAATTTTTCCGAAAAACCGAAAATAACATGCATATTATATTTAACGGCAATCTTTTTGACCTTGGAAATTCTTGTTCCTTCAAGAGTTTCGGCAAGCTTTTCGTGAATATCATTGTTTTTGTCATAATCATAACCGCAAAGGCATGTTTCGGGAAAAACAACCATCTCGACACTGTTTTCACCTGCTTCAGTGCAGTATTTTATTATGTTCTTTAAATTTTCTTCTCTGTCGCCCCAATTTGTCGGAAAATTTACGACACCTATTTTTAGTTTATCCGTTTCCATTTTATATCTTTTTAAGGCTTATAACTTCTTCGTATGTTGCACCGGCTTCCGTCAATTCTTCTTTGGAAATTCCAAAAAGTAAAAGCATCTTTCTTACTTCATCATCAACCGTTGCGTGTTTTAATCTGTAAACAACATCAGCAATGACACTTTCCCTTGTCAAAGTATGGTCAAGAACAGGCTTATTCCCGTTTCTTCTCTTGCATTTCCCCATAAACTAATGTCCTTTCCTGTCATACGATTGTATGATATTCGCTCCGAAAAAGCAATAATTGTTCGTTCTTTGTTTTAAAACATTAAGAAATGTAACAAGAAAATCGTAAAAAAGTAAATTTTTTATTTTCAGTTTCATTATAGAAGTATCGAAAGTGTGATGAAAAACAATCCCAAAAGATAATGTAAAATTTATCAAGGTAAGATAAGTTAATAATACGAAAGGTAAGTGTAATATGTTTAATTTAAAGAATTTAAAAGTAGTTAGAGAACTCGGAAATGTTGCAGACAAGTTAAGATGGTCAATGTCAATGTTTTCTGATGCAAAAGCAAATTCAGAATATTTTGATTTAATTTGCGGCGAAAAAGAAAATAATGTTGAAGCAACCGAGTTATATTTGGAAAAAATGGTTCGTGAATCATTGGTAAAAGAATTTTCAGCAGACATTAAAAATTCTGCATCATTCGATTTGTTGGCAGATATGGTTCTTTATAACTTAAAGAAAAAACAATTGGAAGAAATGGACGCTGAAGAAGCGTAGGTTGTAAGACCGGTATATCGGTCAAATTTGTCAACAAAATAATTAACCTTTCGTAGACGGTACTCATGGCTAATGTGAGTACCGTTTTTTTGACTGATATTGTCATTGTTAAGTGAACAAAGGAGTGACAATATGAAATATTTAATTAAAAAACCTGAAACATTTTTGAGCATGTTGAATGATGATATCAATTCAATTTTGCACAAGAGCTTTGATAATTTATTTCCGGAATATGTTTTTGAGCAAGAAATGAAAGGTATGGCAATGCCTGTTGATATCAAAGAATATGAAGATAAATACGTTGTAAAAGTAGAAATGCCGGGGATAAACAGGGAAGATATTACTCTCGATTTGCATAAAAATTCTTTGAAAATTACCGCTTCAAAGAAAATTGAAAAAGAAGAAAATGACGAAAAGAAAAAGTATCATAAAACGGAATTTCGTTACGGAGATTATTGCAGAACGTTGTATTTCCCGTCGGAAGTCAATTTGGATAAGTGCGATGCAAAATTGAAACATGGCATATTGACGGTAGAGCTTGAAAAAACCGAAAAAGAAGAAGAAAAGCAAAAGAAAATCGAGATTAAAGAATAATGACGGTAATTTTGGGTGTTAAAACCGCAAACAGAGTTGAAACGGCAGAAGAAATTCAAAATGTTTTAACAAAATACGGTTGCTACATTAAAACGAGGTTAGGTATTCATAACATTTTAGGGAATATTTGTCCGAAAGATGCTTTGATTTTGCTTGAAATACCTCAAAAAGAATATGCAATCGTGATAGAAAATGAATTGTTGAATGTTTCGGAAATTGAAATTCAGCGAATGGAATTTGATTTTAATTAGAAAGGGCAGGACTTTTGAAATATAAAGTCCTGTTTTAAAAACATGGTAAAAAAAGTTATAATAATCGGCGGAGGAGCTGCAGGCCCTAAAACCGCCGCAAAACTCAGAAGAGAAGATCCTGATTCAATCATTCAGATTTATACCGAAGAAAAAAATATTTCTTATTCAGCATGTGGATTGCCTTATTTTATCGGAGATATAATTCCGAACATAGAAGAGTTGCATGTTCGTATGCCGAAAGATTTTGAAAGGCATGGGATAAATGTTTTTTTACAAAAAAAGGCTATAAAAATTTGTCCCGAAAGGAAATCCGTTTTATTTAGAAATTTAAAAAATGATGAAGAATTTGAGGTTTATTACGATATTTTGGTTATTGCTACCGGTGCAAGACCTTACATTCCGAAAATTGAAAATGTTCATCTGAAAAATGTTTTTACTCTTCGAAAATTGGAAGACGGTGTTGCAATAAAAAATGCAATGCGAAAGTCGCAAACGGTTACGCTTGTTGGGTTTGGTTTTATTGGCATAGAACTTGCCGAGTCTTTTATAAGAAACGGACTTTTTGTAAATATAATCGACAAGAGCCCGCACGTTATGGGCATGTTTGATGATGATATTTCAAAAGAAATTCAAAACCATATCCAAAATCGTGACGGAAAACAGGTGAAATTTTTTAATAATCAACACGTCACAAAATTTGAAGATGAAGACGGAAAAGTTTCCGCAGTTGTGACTTCAAAGGGGCATAGAATTAAAACGGATTTTGTCGTAATTTGTGCGGGAATTGTTCCAAACAGTGAAATTGCCGCAGCCGCAGGTTTGAAATTGGGCACGAATAAAAGCATATGGGTAAATTCACATTTAAAAACATCCGTTCCGGCAATTTATGCCGTGGGCGATTGCTGTGAAAAGTTTCATATAGTTACAAAAAAATATTGTTGGCTTCCTTTAGGTTCAACCGCAAACAAAGAGGGGCGATGTGCCGCAATTAACATAGCAAATGATAATTGTGACTTTAAGGGGGTTGTCGGAGCTGTTGTTAGCCGATATTTTGATTATACAGTTTCAATGGCGGGTATTACGGAACGTGAAGCTCGAGAAATCGGTTTTGATGTTTTGACGACGACTGTGACAAACGAAGACAGGGCTGGCTATATGCCTGAAGCGGCAATGATAACCTTAAAATTAATCGTTGATGAAAATTCAAGAGAAATTTTAGGCGTACAAGGAATTGGCACCGGCGATGCCGAAAAACGGGTTGCGACCGCATCTTTTGCGATTATGAGCGGAGTGAAAATCGACGATTTCATGGGGATTGATTTGCCCTATGCACCGCCGTTTTCTACCGCTATAGACCCTTTGTTAAAAGCCGTTCAAATTATCCGAGATAAACTAAAACCTTATGACTACTAACTTTTAGGCGGTTGATAAACAATCATCTTAACTAAAAGCTGATTTGCTTTTTCAAGTTGTACGTCACGTTTAGCCTTAATATCATCTTCAGTAAAGGATACTTTAACATCGGGCTTGATACCTTTTTTATGGATATCCGAACCGCTCGGCGTTAAATATCTTTGGATGGTTATGTTACAGCCGGAACCTTCGGGAAGTTTGTTGATTTCTTGAACAAGCCCTTTGCCGAATGATTTTTCCCCGACAATTAAAGCTCTGTTATTGTCTTTCATTGCTCCCGAGAAAATTTCACTCGCCGAAGCACTTCCGCCGTTAATTAAAATTACGACAGGTTTATCGCAAATGTAGTTTCTGCTTGCTCTGATGGTGTCTTTATATCTTCCTCTGTCAACCGTGCTGACGATTACCCCGCCGTCAAGAAACATATCGGAAAGTGCAATTGCGTTCGTCAAAAGTCCTCCTGGGTTTGAACGAAGGTCAATGATGATGCCTTTTTTGCCTGAATATTCCACAAGTGCTTTTCTAAATTCTTCCGCTGCATTTTGACTTATGAAAGAACTTAATCTGATGTATCCTACACGAGGGTCTAATTTTGTTGTTGTTGAGGGCAATTTTGTTGAAACGGCTTTGATTTCAATCTTTGCTCTCGGAACGGCATAAATCTTGTTAGGACAATCTTTTCTCTTGATTAAAAGCTTTACGATTGTGCCTTCTTCTCCTCTGATTTGGTCGGCAGCCTTGTCAACTGTGATACCCTTGGTTGACTTTCCGTCAATTTCGAGGATTTCATCTTCCGCCTTTAATCCGGCTTTTTCCCCAGGTGTGTCTTCCATTGGGGCAATAATGAGCAATTTGCCGTCTTTTACTCCGATTTGAACACCGATGCCCTTGAGAGAACCTTTGATACTGCTCGTTTCTTCCTTAAATTCTTTCGGGTCAAGGAATTTTGTATAGGGATCGTTTAAACTTGCAAGCATTGTCGAGATTGCAACGTAAGCATCTTCGTTTGTTTTAATGTGTGTGTCGTATTTTTTACGCCATTTATACCAATTTTGGTGGTTGTTATCAGGATCTACATATTTTGAATTGATTAACTTCCAAACTTGATCATAAAGCATGGTCTGCTCTGATGCCATACTTGCCGTCGGCACAAGCATTCCGCCTAATATAAATAAACTTAATAATAGTCTTTTCACTTTCGTTCTCCTGACACTCATTATATTACAAATGAAAAATTTTTCATCATCAAAATATTTAGACTCTTAACTCTTCAAAAAGTTTCAATCCTTGAAATTTTTTAATAAATCAGAGGTGATTTTTGTGTCAAACATCGTTTTGCTGTCAAAAAATACTTTCTTTTCTGTAGTTTGCGGATAATTCGGTCGAACAAAAACATAAAAATGGCTATCTGAATATATCTCTTTCCAACTCTTTTCTTTTAAAAATTCCGAAAGCTTTTCAGTATGCTCCTTTTGTAACAATATAATGTCAGTCGGATAACTGGTTAAAATTTTGTCAAAATCTTCTCCGTTCATTCTGAAAAAATCTTTTAACTCAAGCAATAAATCGGGAGAATAAACCTCTTCGTATCTTCCGTCCATAAAAATTTTATTGTCGGGATAAAGTCTGTATGCGGCATAACTTCCGTATGTCATATCAAGAAGTAAATTACCTTTGATATTGTTACTTTTTAAAAAATCAACGGCTTGATACGGTAAATAATTGTCGTTAACACCAATAGTGTTTTTGCTTGCTGTAACAGCAAAAGAGTTAAGTTGAAACACGCATAATGACATTAATAAAATAGTTGCGTATATGTATTTGTTTTGAGGATTTAATAACTTTTTCAGCGGTAAAAACTTGTTTAAAACAGATAAAACATCGTCAAACATAAAAATGGCACTTGAAATTACAAAAAACGGCAATAATTTAGTATGAGCAATTGCAAGATATCCTGTTGACACTAATAGTAGCAATTTTGTGATATCGGTGTTTTTAAGACAAAATTTGTTTTCAAATGATTTAATTAGTCCGATTAAAAGCATAAATGCAAAATAAATCTTGAATTTGAAAGCGTAAAAGAGAGAATTTGCAAAGGGAGAAGCCCATTCGGAAATCCATTCTCTGCTCATCGTCCCTGCCGTGAATAAAAATTTTACGTAGTCAGCTCCGTACGGATTTATAAACAGCACAATGAAAGACACTATTAGTGTTGTTAAGTACGGCAACGGAGATTTTTTGTTGAAAATTTCTCCGATTGCGTAAATTAATAGCAATCCAAGCCCGCTAAGACAACCGCCGTGAGTGTTTCCCCAAACAAGCATCAATATCGGCAAAATAAAAAGTAGATATTTCTTTTCGCTTTTTCTATACAATTCAAGTATTAACACAAATAGTGCGAAAAACAAGAATGAAAACATGTGACATCTGATGGTTGACGCAAATACAATATTTGAGGCAAAAACAGCCAATGAAAAATACAAAATGTTGGAAGATGGAAATTTTGAATTTCTGACATTGACACAAATAGTTGCAATTGCAAATATCGCAAAAATTAAAAGTGATTTAAAGGCTGACAGTACGTATAAAGCGTGGGCTTTGAATAAACTTGCTAACTTTGAAACGCAATAGATAATGGCACTTGCACCCCATTCGTGGTCAAGCCATAAATGAGTCGGGGTATAAGAATAGAAATCTTGTTTTAAAATAATACCGTTTTCGATGACGGATTTGCCTGCAATAAGTCTTGCAAACAGGTCATAATCAGGATTTATGGGATATGCAAGAGCGAAACACCAAATAAGGAGTGTCAGAAAAAACAAAAACTGCCATTTTTTATCTTGTGTCATCAAAAACCTCTTAGTTTGATTTTAGCATGTATTATGCAAAATCGAGCAATTGTTGCTTATAATTTACAAAGGATTTTGTCTGTTTCTTTTGTTATTTGTGTTAAAATTTTTCTGTCGAAAGGAATTTTTGTGGAAAAAGAGTTAGGCTTAATCAGGCAATCTTGTTTAAATTGTCAAAAATGTGAGCTTTCAAAGAGCAGGACAAATGTTGTTTTTTCTGATGGTGTACCGAATCATAAGATAATGCTCATCGGTGAAGCTCCGGGGTATTGGGAAGATGTTAAAGGGATACCTTTTGTGGGAAAAGCAGGGCAATTGTTAGATAAAATATTTGCATCTGTCGGTTTTACGAGAAACGACATTTATATTTGCAACACGATAAAATGTCGTCCTCCCGAAAACAGAAATCCCTTGCCTAAAGAAAAAGAGGCTTGTTTTGGGTATTTAAAATCTCAAATAAAAATTTTGAAGCCTAAAATTATTTTAATTTGCGGAAATGTAGCTTTGAATACGATGTTGCCCGAAGAGAAAGGAATAACAAGGGCGAGAGGTAAGTGGTTTGACGGACCTTACGGTGCAAAGATGATGCCGATTTTTCACCCGTCTTATCTTTTGCGGAATGATGCACGGACAAAAGGAAGTCCGAAATGGCTTATGTGGCAAGATATTCAAGAAATACGAAGAGAATATGATAAACTCCCATAATTTGACTAATGTACCTTTTTATAATAACTTTGAATAAACACACATTAGAGGCTTAAAATGATTACTTTAGAAAATTTATCCGTAAGATTTGGAACGGAACCGTTATTTGAAAATGTAAATTTAAAGTTCACGATAGGCAACTGTTACGGTCTTATCGGGGCGAACGGTTCAGGAAAAAGTACACTTTTGAAAGTTTTATCGGGAGAGCTCGAGCCGACGACGGGCGAAGTTCATATTCAGAAAAATCAGCGGATTGCGGTATTAAAGCAAAACCATTTTGAATTTGACGAATATAGCGTCATTGATACTGTCATTATGGGGCATAAGCATCTTTATGACATTATGAAAGAAAAAGATGCCCTTTATATGAAGCCTGATTTTTCGGATGAAGACGGGATAAAGGTTGCAAACCTCGAGGCTGAATTTGCGGAGCTTGACGGTTGGCAAGCCGAATCAACCGCTGCGTCATTACTCAGTGAGCTTGGCATCCCGAATGAATTGCACTATGAAAAAATGTCTGAGCTTGCGGGAAGTGAAAAAGTTCGTGTACTTCTTGCACAGGCTCTTTTTGGCAATCCCGACATTTTGCTTCTTGACGAACCTACGAACCACCTTGATATCAAAACAATCGGGTGGCTTGAAGAATTTTTGATAAATTTTCAAAATACAGTCATTGTTGTTTCTCACGACAGAAATTTTTTGGACAAGGTTTGTACGCATATTGCGGATATTGATTTTAGAAATATCCGAATTTACACCGGTAATTACAGCTTTTGGCAACAGGCAACGCAGTTGATTAAAAAGCAACGTGAAGAAAAGAATAAGAAAATCGAAGAAAAAATGGAAGAATTAAAGACATTTATCGCCCGATTTTCGGCAAATGCTTCAAAAGCAAGTCAAGCAACCTCAAGAAAGAATATGTTGAATAAACTTTCGCTTGAAGAAATTGTTCCCTCAAGTCGCCAATATCCGAGAATTCATTTCAATTATGTAAAAATTCCGGGGCGAGATGTTCTTTCCGTTAAAGATTTAAAGAAAACTCACGAGGGTGAAACATTAATAAGGACGCTTTCTTTTGACGTTACTCAAGGCGAAAAAATTGCTTTTATTGCAAAAGACCCGCTTATTTTAACTTCACTTTTTAATATGCTTCAAGGGATTGAACAACCTGACAGCGGTGAAATAAGATGGGGGGTAACCGCAACGCACAGCTACTTTCCGAAGGATAATACAAAATTTTTTGATAATGATAAAAACTTGATAGAATGGCTTGCTCAATATTCTCCCGATCAACACACAAGTTATTTGCGTGGATATTTAGGCAGGATGTTGTTTTCGGGTGAAGATGCGGAAAAATCGGCAAGAGTCTTGTCGGGAGGAGAAAAAGTTCGTTGCATGTTTGCAAAAATGATGGTTGAGGAAACAAACGTTCTTATAATGGATGAGCCGACAAACCACCTCGATTTGGAATCGATTACCGCTTTAAACAACTCTCTGATTGATTTTTCGGGAACAGTACTTTTTACTTCTCAGGATTATCAGTTTATAAATACGGTTGCAACAAGGATTATTGAGGTTTCACCGAACGGATATTTGAATTACCAAATGAGATACGAAGATTACATTAAAGACGAAAATGTCCAAAAACGCCGTGATTTAATGTACAATCCGAAAACCGTCAAGGACAAGAGCGGAAAATTTGTCAAAGAATTTAAGTGTTAAGAACTTACTTTTTAGGGCAAATAATACTTAGCACGGAAAAAAGTGAGAAATTTTGGAAAAAACGTCAATAAAATCAAAAATTTTTAATCGAAAAAACGGAACGATTTTGTCTGTTGTAATTATCTTCCTTGCTGTTTGCTCTGCTGTTACTGCATTGAATTACGGCAAAATTAACATAAACGATGCAACCATTATTTCAACACATGAAAATATTTTTTCAAAAGTTGAGGGAGAAATATTTGAAATTTTTGCCAATGAGGGTGATTTTGTTAAACAGGGTGATTTGTTAGTAAAAATTTTCCCCGCAAAATATGAACTAACATTGAAAAAACTTGAAAGTAAAAAAATTCAAACAAAAAAAGATCTTGCTCAAGCGAAAAAAAATCTTCTTAAACGCACAAATGAGCTTGATTTGATAAAAAAAGACTGTGACCGCAATCAGTCAATGTTTGATGAAAATATTTCAACAAAAACGGATTTTGACAGAAGCATAAATGAATTGGAAAACGCTAATTCAGTTTATTTTGCGGCAAAAAAAGAAACGGAAGATTTAAAAAATAAAATTTCGGAAATTGAAAATGAAATAGCTCAAGCTAAAATTGATTTGGAAAATACAAATGTTTTAGCTACTGAGAATGGCGAAATTACAAGTGTTTTCGCTCAGAAAAACGAAAAAATCAGCAAAGATAAGTTGCTTTTTTCAATTAATTCAAACCGTTTCGTCATTGTCGTTCCGAAGGTGAAAAAATCTTTCTCAAAAATTACCGCAGGGCAACCCGTAACGATGAAATTAAAAAATAATCATTCTAAAATGACCGGAACAATTGATAAAATTTTACAGGTTGAAGATTTTGTTCAAGAAAATAATATGCTCATTACCGAAAAATGTACCGTTTTGTCTGTTAAAACGGACAAGGATTATTCGGGTGAAATTGACGGTTTTCAAGATGTAAAAATGACAATCCAAACGAAATAATATGAAAAACAAAAAGCCCTCGGTTATGAGAGCTTTTGTTTTGACAAATCTGAATGTTGGGCTATTCAGCGAGCAATTTATTAACTGCTTTTGTCAATCTTGATTTTTTTCTTGCTGCAGTATTTTTGTGGAAAATTCCTTTTGAAACACCTTGGTCACAAAGTTTGTAAACTGTGCTGAGTGCTGCATTTACTGCATCTTGATTTTTGGCTGCCGCTTCAGTTAAAACAACTTTAATTGCAGTTTTCACTTTTGATTTGTAAGCTACATTTCTGTCGTGATTTCTTTCTGCAATCAAAACTCTTTTCTTTGCTGATTTAATATTTGCCATTTTAATTTTTCCTTTCTGTTGCATTACTTTGGGCTTTAGCCCGTTCGCAACGACATTTTTTTTTGATTGTTTCACAGTCGGTTTTGCCTTTAAAGACGACCGTTTTATGTGAACATCGCATCATGCCGTCCCGCCGATACCTCGCCCTAACCTGCACAGAGGATTGGTGAGTAATTAAATTCTATCTCATAAATTTTTTATGTAAAGTCTGTTTGTGGCACAATAATTTTTTTAATATCTGATTTCTTGTGATTTTAACCTTTGATGAATTTTGTATTTAACAAAAATTTACAAAAGCATGGAAAAATACGCAATTTATTTTGTTTTCTGTTTTAAAAAGTGAGTAAGTGTAAGAGTGACAATAAATTTTAAACATTAGAAAGCGAATTTATGAACGTAAATGCAATCGGCGTAGTACAAAGTGTAAGTTTTGGTGTAAACAATCAAGTTAAAAAAGAAGAGAAGATTAATAAATCTCAATATATGACAGAACCGCAAACGTTAGCGGCTCCGTCAGCAGAGTTGTTAAGAGCAAATTTAGGTATTAAATCCCAAAAGAAAAGAGAGAAAGACCCGTACGGAGCAAGAGCATTTTTAGATCAACATCCCGCATCGGATGTTGTAAAAGGTGAATACAGAGAAAATCTTATACACGCAATGGAAAAAGGCGATGTTGAAACAAGCAACATCGAGATGCAACTTGCATTGATTGCCGACGGAAAATTGCACCCTCAAACAATTGCTGATTATTGGAAAGACGGCAAAATGTGCGATCAGATGGAAGCCGATATTGAAATGATGTACGATTGCTATGCTTACGGCAAGAAGGTTGAAGATGTTTACGTTCCTCCTGTAGCAACGCAAGCTGACGGCGAAAAATATACCAAAGTCGGTGATGTCTTCCAAGTTGCAGGTGAAGAAAATATTTATGTTAAAGACGGAGATGACTCTTCTCACCAATTAAAGGTTGATAAAGACACCTTTATGATGTTGTTCCCGCCCGCACAAAGATTTGCTTGCAATCAATATTCAATTGGTGATTGTTATTGCGTTTCAACACTTAACACAGTAATGGAAGACCCGCACGCAAGAGTTGCTCTTTACGATGCGTTTGAACAAGACGGTGAAGACATTCACGTAAAATATCCTAACGGAAAGGCTGATTATGTTGCACACAAAGGTGAACTTGATAAATCAACTAACCCGAAAATGGTTATGCGTGGTGCTCAAGGTATGAGATTATTGGAAGATGCTTTCGGTCTTGAATTACAAGCAAAAGCTGAAGATGATTTCAGAACAATCATGAATGAAAAAATTGCCTCTAAAAAAGCTGAATATCAAGCTGAAAATGATCCGAGAGAAAAAGCAATCATGAAAAAAGATTGGAACGGAATGAAGAAAAGATTGGCTGATTTTGAAGAATCTATGGCTAATCCGAAAAACAAAACCGTTGTTCACCGTGATGATACGGGTATTGATATCGTGTACAAAGAAGACAGATACGGTATGCAATTCTCTTCATTGAAGGAAGCTCCGGATCAAGATGACAAATACATAACGCAAAAAGAATATTACAGAGGTTCTTTAGGCGGATATCAACACCAAGTTATGGAGCTTTTGGGCTTTGAAGGAAAATGTTTGGATTCAGTAAAAGACAAACAAGAGTTGCATGAATTAATTCAAGAGCCTTCGGCAGGAAAATATATGCTCGCTGCAGGTACTTGGCCGGACGGAAGCAGAACGGAACAACCTGTTGCAAAGGATAAGGGTGTATTCTCGTTCCACGCTTATACATTGGAATCCGTTAAAAATGAAAACGGTGAAGTAAGAGTTCGTTCTACAAATCCGTGGAATACAGGGCTCGATGCTGATTTGACAGAAAAAGAAATGTTTGAATTTTTCCAATTCGTTGAAG
>CAZOGS010000030.1:7729-13967 GCA_964579375.1 uncultured Muribaculaceae bacterium | reverse complement strand
CAAGTGTCGGACCGATTAGCTTTATTGCCTTGTTCAAAGTATCAATTGCAACAATTGTAGGCAATATCGCAAGCATTAATATATCAATCCACAAAACGGGCTCGGAAACAGGCTTTAACAAAGTCAAAAATTTCAAATTATAAATAAAAACAAAAAGCCCGAAAAACATTACATAAAAGGTCAATTTAGCCGTATTAATCTTTTTTAAAACAGGATGAACCTTTATCCCGACCATATAAATTGCATAGGATAAAGAAGATAAGATTACCAAAAACAGCCCTGTTAAATTCAAATCTTGACCTTCTTTGCCTTTGTAAAAAAGGTAAATTCCGACAAGCACAAGCCCGACTGCCGCAATTGCTGATTTTTTCAGTTTTTCTTTAAAACCTATCGCCATGATAAATGCAACAAAAACAGGATACACAAACAAAATAACGGAGGCAATTCCGCCGTCGATGTAATTATACGAATAGAACAAAGTTACGGATGACATTGCAAACATAAAACCTGCAATCATCATCGGAATAATTTCGTTTCGATGTAATTTCAAAGAAACTTTTTTCACAAAATGCGACCATAAACCGAAAAGCATAATCGCAGTCATATACCGATAAAAAAGAACAGAATTTGCATCAAAACCTTTTGAATACATATGCAGTGCAAAGACAGGGTTTGTGCCGTAACAGACCGCCCCGATTGTCCCGTTTAAAATTCCTGCCATTTTCCTTTTCATAAAATCAGATTAGTACAAAATATTAAAAAATCAAGAAAAATCGTAACATGACTTGTTTTTTTACAAAAAAGCGGGCATAATAAAATATAGAAGAATGGAAAATCAGAAAAGGGATTAACGTGGGTTTAAGCGACACACTTCTAAAAGAAAGTATAGACACTTTCATCAACAACGACATATCTGACACAAAACCGACAATTTTAATTGTCGATGATGAAATCAATAATCTTCAGCTTTTGAAGAGAACATTCAGAGGTACGTACAATATTTTGACGGCTTCAAACGGTTTTGAGGCACTCGATGTCGTTGCGAAAGAAGGAGATGCCATTTCTCTCATCGTAAGCGACCAAAAAATGCCGCAAATGGAAGGAACGGAATTTCTTAGAAAAGTTAATGAAACTCACCCCGACATTATTAAAATTCTTTTAACCGGTCACCAAGATTCGGATATTATTGTTTCCGCAATCAATGATTGCCAACTTTATCAATACATATTAAAACCTTTTGAGCCGGAAGAACTCAAGGTTGCCGTCAGTAACGGTCTGAAAAAATTTGAGCTTTCTTCCCGAAAAACATTGATTATGAAAGATTTGAAGGAATTGTTCTACAAAACAATCAAATCAATTTCTTTCGCACTCGATGCGAAAGATCCTTACACGCACGGTCATTCGCTTCGTGTAACTCTGTATTCTTTGATTTTGGCAAGCAAATTGGGCTTAACAGATACGGCTCTTGAAGAAATTGAAACAGCCGGACTTTTACACGATATCGGAAAGATAGGTATTCCTCAGGCAATTCTTTGCAAACAGGCAAAATTGACCGACGAAGAATTTGAAATTATGAAAGACCACACAAACCGTGGCGAAAAAATGATTAGAAACGTCAAAAAACTTCACGCCGTTGCAAGTTGGCTTAAATCGCACCACGAACGTTGGGACGGAAGAGGTTATCCTTGCGGATTAAAAGGAACCGAAATTCCTCTGTTTGCAAGAGTTATTGCGATTGCGGACACTTATGATGCAATGACTTCCACAAGACCTTACCGAAAAGCTTTGCCCCACGAAATTGCAATACAAGAAATTAAACGTTGTGCGGGCATGCAATTTGACCCCGAACTTGCGGAAATTTATGTTGCCCACGAAAGCGAAATAAAAGCAGCAAAAGAAAACCCCGAAGAATACTATGAAAAATTGAGTTTCTTGCAAAAATATATCAATACGGCAGAAGAAATTTTGCACTTAAATCAAAATTAATGAAAACCAAATAAAATTCTAAAAGGAAAAGACAGGTTTTAAAGCCTGTCTTTCTTGTGTTTTTTGGGATTTAAGTTTAATTATTTTTTAGATTGAATTGTCGCAACTCTTGTTTTTGCATATTGCGTATATTTGTTTTCATCCAATTCCATCTTCAAGAATTGTTCATAAGCAAGCTGCGAACGATTAAATTCTTTGAGCTTATCATACGCAAGTCCGAGAGAATAATATGAAAGTGCATAATTGGGATTATTCTTTATAGCAAGCATAAAATCTCTTGTTGCATCTTCATATTTTTCGGTTGCATAAGCAATGTGACCTAAATAGTAATATGCTTGAAAATCACTCGGATTAGCCATTACAACCTTTTCCATAAGTTTTTTTGCTTCTGCATATTGACCTTGATTCATATAGGTAACAGCTTGATTCATGACTTCGTTGCTGTCTTGAAGCGAAAGATGTTGTTTCAACTGTTGGGCATTTGCGTTTTGAGGATCTGCCGCAATTGCGGAATCTACATATTTTTTAGCCTGTTGAATATCACCGCTTGCATAATACAAGTAACCCAATGAATACAAGATTTGAGTATTATTCGGGGACATTGAATCAGCCTTGTTATAATATTCAATAGCTCTTTGCGGTTGACCCAAAGCACTGTAACAAGATGCAATAATTGTCAACGAACGTAATGTCGGAGGATTTACGGCATCTAAAACTTGTATTGTTTCCTGATAATTTTCTTGAGCCAACAACTCATTCGCTTTAATATACATATCCGTATTTTCTTGTGCTGTTGTTATCGGTTTTGACTCAACATTCTTTTGCTTTTCTTTTTTTGATTTTTTATCAGACTTAACCTTTTTATCCTTTTGGGTTTCAACAGCTTGTGTTGAAGAGGAAGAAACACTCTGTGTTTGTGCACTTGCAAGCGAAGATGAACCTAAAGCCGTAGAATTCGGATTAACCATCTTTATGACACGTTTTCCATTTTGATAAGAAACATACATAACCGGTCTGCGACCTTGGGAATTTGTTAAAGATTTTACGCTCGGATCACCGCTGACCGTTGTTCTTGTCCCGATTTCTCCCGCTGTTTTTTCAGTTGCGGCATATTTAGCCTCTGTAGACTGATAAGAAGTATTTGCATCTTCCGTATCTGACGGAGCAAAATCAACCTTGTTCGATTGTTGAGGTTGAGCATCGTATGAAGCGTTAGAATTCATCAATTGATTGTTAAATGTTGAAGAAGCGTTTTGAACAGCGTTCATTGAATCATTTTCAGTATTTACATTAACAATTCTTACAACTCTTCTTCCGTTAACGTATGTAACCAAAATACGTTTGTTACTGCTTACTTGAGGTGCTTTTTGCGGTTGGTTGGAATTTGAGGAATGAGAATACTGCAAGTTTCTTCTTTGTGTTGCTTCTTTTACGTTAGGAACTTGTTTTCCTTGAGTAGCTTGTGCTTGAGTAGCAGTTTGAGTTACAACATACTGTCCGTTTTGAGCGGATTGAGTCGGTTGAGAATAATCTTCAACTTTTTGAGAAACAGTTTGATTTCCCGCAGAAGAAGTTGCAATCATTGTAGACGAAACCTGTCTTGTTCCTGAATTATTTGTAACAATGGTTCTTGAAGAACCTTGGTTAACAGTTCTCATCGGGTCATAAAAATTTCCGCCGCCCATATCGGAATAATATGCATTTACCGTTTCATTCAAAGCAACTATAGTTTCATTGTTTGCAGGTTCAAAAGCGGAAGCGACTCTGTATTCATGGATAGCTTCTTCATATTTTCCCGCTTGAGAATAAGCTTTTGCAAGACCTATTCTGTAATCGACATCATGAGGATATCCCTTTTTGAGTGCGGTATAAATACCGATTGCCTTTTCATAATCATTTCTGTCAAGAGCAAATTCAGCATATTCGGCACGATAATTTATATTTTGAGGATCAAGAGCAAGTGCAACCTTTAAAGCCTCAAAAGCTTTATCGTTAGAGCCGAAATTTCTTTCCCAAAGGGATTTTTGATAATGTCTTCTTGCATTATTCGGCTGTTCCGTAACACCTTCATCAATAAACGGCGTCCATTTTGCAATTTCTTTTTCTTTTGCTTTGCCGTCTAAGTCCTTAATCATGCCGATTAATTCATTATATGCAAAATCCGCTTCGACATATCTGTGATTTCTGTCATAATAATCAAAAAGTGCAGCTTGTTTTTCAAACCTTTTCTCGGGTGTTGAATACTTAGCTTCAATTTTTTGGTAAACCTCCGTATTTGTACGAGGAAGTTGTCTTATAATTGCACCGTTTACACCTTGAAGTGTACGTGCCTGAACTGTCATATCATCGGACAAAAGTCCTGTTGTCAGTACTGCCGATGCCAATAACAATAATGTTCTCTTTTTCATTTTATTAAGTTGCTCCGATAATTTACATTACTCCGTTTATATTCTACCGTATTATTTAAAAATAAACAAAGATGTTAAGCGGATTTAACGTAAAAAGATGATTTTCTTTAATATATGTTATAATTTGAGGAAAAATTTGTGAAGGAATTTTAACATGAAAAGAAAAAATTATGAAATAAAATTTCACGAAACAGACTGCAATAATAGGCTTAAAGAGTCCGTTCTCTTAAATTATATGCAAGATATTGCGGCAGAAGATGCAGAAATCATGGGAGTCGGTTATTCAACGATTAAAGATAAAAATATCGGTTGGTTTTTAACAAAATATCACATTGAAATATTTGACACATTAAAAAATGACGGAAATTTTACAATTGAGTCACAATCAAAAGGGATTATGAGAATTACATTCATCCGTGATTTTGACATTTTTAATGCCCAAAATAAAAAAATAGGAGAGGCAACGAGTTCATGGGGTGTGGCAAATTTAGAAACAGGAAAAATTATCCCGCCGGCAGAGGTGTTTGAAGGCTTTCCGAACGTAGACCGCAGTACGCTTCGCTCGACTTTCCCCAAAATTCCTTCACCGAAAAAAGTTGATTTTTCAAAAGATTTTGTTGCCGAATACAGCCAACTTGATATAAATAAGCACGTTAATAATGCCGTTTATTTAACTTGGGCGGAAGAGGTTTTGCCGATAGAAATGCTTATTTCCACAAGAATTGCAGAGCTCGACATCCAATACAAACAACAGGTAAAATACGGGGAAAAAGTTACTGTTTTAGCTGAATATGACGAGGAAAATATGATTTTAACCGAAGAAATAAAACTTGAAAACGGAGAAACGGCATGCCTTATCAAACAAAAAAGAGTTAAGTCGGAATAACTTAACAATTCCGAAAACCGTTACAAACAGAGGTTTTTTGCACAACGAGGCAGGCATCGGCAATTTACAAAAGACGTCAAAAAGATTAAAATAAAAAAAATGTGTAAGGAAGGATTTAAGATGAAAATCGGTAATATCAATCAATCTTCAATTATAAACAACATAAAAAAAGTTGCGGATAATTTTCCGAAAACGAAACCGATGCCCGCAGACAGCGTTGAATTTTCCACAAAAACAACGCAAAAAACAAATGATGAAAAGTTTGTAGCAATAAGAGAAGAAATTGCACCGAAAATGCAAAAAGTTCTTTCTGACTCGGAAGAAGCCGGTTGGGATTTTTACATCAACAGCACGGAAGAAAATATGAACAAAATGAACGAAAAATCCGATGCCGTAAATGATTTTTATGACAACCCCGAAACTTACGCCAAACTCAAGGAAATCAACGAAGCCGGCGGAGTTCAAGATGCAAAATTGCAAAAGCAACTCAGAACATTGACGAGTTCTTTCGGTGACGGAATTGAATACAAATCCGACCTCGAAGCAATGAATAAAAAAGAAAACGAAATTTCGCAAAAGTTAAATTCTTTCCAAATGAAAATTGACGGCGAAAATGTTTCAAAAGCACAAATCCAAAAGATTATGGAAACGGAAACAAACCCCGAAATTAGACAAAAAGCAGCAGCCGCAAAGACGGAATCAGGCGATTTAATTGCGGATGACCTTGTCAACCTCGTAAAAATGAGAAATGATTTTGCAAAGAAAAAAGGCTACGATAACTACTTTGACATGAAGCTTACGGAAGATTACGACATTAACCCAGACGAGCTCGATAAGCTATTAGCGGATGTTGCGGATAAAACAAAAGATTCAAACGAAAAAGTTATGGCGGAAACGAAGGCTGACTTGGCAAAAGCCTTCAATATTGCACCGGAAGACTTAAGAAGTTATCACTACG
>CAZOGS010000030.1:2474-7629 GCA_964579375.1 uncultured Muribaculaceae bacterium | reverse complement strand
GACTTGGCAAAAGCCTTCAATATTGCACCGGAAGACTTAAGAAGTTATCACTACGGGCTTATTTGCGGAGAAGATCCCGAAAAGGCGGTAAATGACGCAATAAAGACAAAAGAACAAGTCGTTGACATTTCTAAAAAGGCTTATGAAGGAATGGGTTATAATATTGACGAAATGCCGATTATACTTGATTTATTCCCGAGGGAAAACAAAAACACACACGGTTTTTCATTCCCGATAACCCCCGGTTCGGATGCAAGAATTTTAGCAAATTTAACGAACAATGTTTCAAGTGTTGACACATTAATGCACGAACTCGGACACTCGGTGTTTACGGTAAAAACTGATGCAAGCTTGCCCTATATGGAACAAGACACAACAAGCACAATGACAGAAGCCGTTGCAATGATGATGGGTGATATGATTAGAACGGAAGGACTTGCGAAAGACCTCGTTTCTCCCGAAGTCAACGCAAAATTTGAAAATTCTTTGGGCAAAGAAGAATCAAAATTTGTAGGCTCAAGCATGGCTATCATAGATTTTGAAAGACAAATGTATGAAAACCCCGACCAAGATTTGAAAACCTTGTGGCACGAAATGAATGTAAAATACAAAGGAAGAAGTGAACAAGATACTCCGACTAACGATTGGGCAACAATTCCTCACTTCCTTTCTCACCCCGCATATTATCAAAATTACTTCCGTGCTTCGCTCATAAAAGCTCAATTATATGAAGCTTTGACGGAAAAATTCGGAGGCAAGCTGACGGAAAATAAAGGAACCGCAGAATATTTAGACAATAACCTTTTCTGCTACGGCGGTTCTAAAACCGATGATGAAAACCTTATTGAAATTACAGGAAAGCCCTTAACGGCAGAAGCTTTCTGTAACCGTTTGAATAATCTTGTCGAAAAAAGCGAACAGGAAAAACAAAACGAACAAGCGTAAATGATTGTAAATAAATCTTAATCGGTGAAAACTCTTCCTACGGGAAGAGTTTTCCATTTTGTAATAAATTTCCGACTTTGAGCATGATTTTTTTATTGTAAAATGTAATTGTCGAAAGGATTTAAAATGTCGTACGTGCCTTTGCATTTGCACACGGAATACAGTTTGTTGGACGGTGCAATCAAAATAAAAAAACTTGTGGAGTTCTGCAAAGAACAAGGTTGGCCTGCGGTTGCAGTAACAGACCACGGAGTTATGCACGGAGCGATTGAACTTTACAAAACAGCAAATGAAGCGGGAATTAAGCCGATTATCGGTATCGAAGTTTATGTTTATCACGGCGATATAACCGAAAAGAAACCGGGGCAAAATAAGCTCTATCACTTAATTTTGCTTGCAAAAAACAATCAAGGCTACAAAAACATTGTAAAAATTGCCTCAAAATCTGCGGTTGACGGCTATTATTACAAACCACGCTGTAACCACGAATTAATCGAAAAACACAGCGAAGGAATTATTTGTCTGTCAGCTTGTATCGCAAGCGAAGTTTCAAGAGCAATTTGGGAGGATAAAGACTACGACAAAGCTCTTGAAGCGGCAAAATATTATCAATCAATTTTCGGCGACGACTACTACATAGAGCTTCAAGACCACGGCTTGCCCGAAGAAGAACTGTCAAACAACGGTCTTTTAAAAATTGCAAAAGAATTAAACATTAAAACCGTCATCACAAACGACAGCCATTATATGAAAAAAGAAGATGCTTCGTGGCATGACACGCTCCTTTGTATTCAAACAAACTCAAGCAAAAAAGACGAGGAACGTTTCAAGTTTTCAAACGATGAATTTTATGTAAAAACTCCCGAAGAATTACGTTTAGCCTTTAAAAAATTAGATGACGAAACATTTGAGCAATCAATTAAAAACACCGTTGAAGTTGCGGAAAAATGCAAAGTGACAATTGAATTAGGAAAATCAAAACTTCCGCACTTTGACGTTCCGCCCAATCATACCGTTGAAAGCTACCTTGATTTCAAGGTTAGAGAAGGAATGAAAAAAAGATACGGAACGGTGACAAAAGCCCTCGAAGAAAGAATGAATTACGAGTTAAGCGTAATCAATCAAATGGGCTTCCCTGCCTACTTTTTGATTACGTGGGACTTTATTAATTGGGCAAAAGAACATGATATTCCGGTCGGCCCGGGACGTGGTTCGGCGGCAGGCTCAATTGTCGCTTATGCCCTCGGAATTACGGATATTGACCCGATATACCACAAGTTGATGTTTGAAAGATTTTTGAATCCCGAACGTATCAGCATGCCCGATATTGACGTCGATTTTTGTATTGAAGGTCGTGAAAAAGTTTTTCAATACGTTGTTGACAAATACGGTGCGGACAAGGTTTGTCAAATTATTACCTTCGGTACTTTAGCGGCAAAAAACGCACTGAAAGCTGTTGCAAGGGTTTTGAACGTTCCTTTTCAAGATTCAAACAACATTGCAAAATTAATTCCGAACGTTCCGGGAATTGTATTTGCTGATGACGGAAAACACCCTTGGGTTTTCAAAGAAAGCCCCGAATTTAAAGAATTTTACGAAAGCAATGTCGAAATTAACGGTGACAGCTTGATTGCAGGGCAAGTTTTGACCTCAAAACAGCTTGTCGACGAAGCAATGAAACTTGAGGGGATAAAGCAAAACACGGGCATGCACGCAGCAGGCGTTGTTATTTCACAAGTTCCTCTCGACGATCTCGTTCCTTTGCAAAGAGGAAAAGAAGGCAATTTAATTACTCAGTACGAAAAGCAAACTTCAGAAGACTTAGGGCTTTTGAAAATGGACTTTTTGGGGCTTTTAAACCTCACCATTATGAGAAATGCTTTGCGTTGGATTAAAAAACGCCACGGTATTGACCTGAATTTAAACCAAATTCCGCTCGATGACAAACCAACATTTGAATTGCTACAAAAAGCCGATACCGACGGAGTTTTCCAACTTGAATCAGCTGGAATGAAAAAGCTTGTCAGCGAATTAAAGCCATCTGTATTTGAAGATTTAGGTGCTTTGGTTGCGATTTTCCGCCCCGGTCCCTTGCAAACAGGAATGGATAAACACTTCGTTGCAAGAAAACACGGAAGAGAACCCGTAACCTACGAACACCCGCTATTAGAACCGATTTTGAAAGATACATACGGAACAATTTTGTATCAAGAGCAGATTATGCAGATTGTACAGGATTTAGGCGGTTTTACACTCGGTCAAGCCGATTTGATGCGTCGTGCAATGGGTAAGAAAAAAGTTGACATCATCCTTGAAAATAAAACAAAATTTATTGAAGGTTGTGCAAAAAACAGTGTCAAAAAAGAAATTGCGGAAAGCATCTTTGACCAAATGGTTGAGTTCGCAAAGTATTGCTTTAACAGAGCTCACTCCGCCGCTTATGCGTTTGTTTGCTATCAAACAGCTTACCTCAAAGCTCACTATCCCGTTGAATATTTTTCAGCACTTTTATCAAGCGTAAAAGATGACAAAGACAAAACTCAAATGTATGTTGCAATGGCTCAAGACAGAGGAATTAAAGTTCTTCCGCCCGATATCAACAAATCTAATGCCGACTTTACACCGGATAAAAACCAAATCCGTTTCGGTTTAAACTCCTTAAAAGGTGTCGGCTTGCAAATTTGTGAAATGATTGAAGAAGAACGTGAAAGAGGCGGAGAATTTAAGTCACTTTACGATTTCATCACAAGATTAAATACTAAAGCCATCAACAAAAAATCACTCGAAAGCTTTGCCAAAACAGGCACACTTGCTTGTTTAGAACATTGTCGTAAAAAATTAATGAATAATATCGATAACATGATTGCTGTTTGCAACCGAGAAGCAAAAGCAGCTGAAGTGGGACAAACAAGCCTTTTTGCAATGTTGGGCGATGACAATCCGATGTCGGAAAATTTCCAACTTTACGGCTCTGATGAAGAGTTTACGGATAAAGAAATTCAAGAATTTGAAAAAGATATTTTGGGATTTTATTTGACTTCCCACCCGCTCGATTGCATAAGAAAAAAAATTCCGTTTATTGCAAGCAACAATATAAGTGACCTTGCGGAATTTACCGGGGAAAAAGAAGTCACTCTTTGCGGAATGATAACCTCTATGAGATTAATTCCGACCAAAAAAGACCCGACAAAATTTCTAAAAGCAGGTGTTTTTGAAGATTTATCGGGAAAAATCGAATACGTTGCCTTCAACAAAACACTTGAAAAATGCGGTTCTTGTATAGCCGCTGACAAAAAAGTAATAATTACGGGAAAATATCAGCATAGAGAAGAAGCCGCAGGGCAAATAGTTGTCGAAAATGTTCGACCGATAGACAATATCAACCTCGTTACTCTTAACATCACTCAAGAAATGTCCTTTGATGACATAATGGGCTTAAAACATATTATTTCTGAATTTAAAGGCAATGACCCGCTGTTTTTCAACGTAAAAACCCCCAACGATAAAAATCCCGTAAAAATTCTTGCGAGCCAATACGCTTGGGTTAATGCGAAAAACGATTTCGTCCAAACTATCGAAAAAACATACAAAAATAATATTACGATTGAAATGGATTCAATAGACAATTAATTTTTGTTCAATGTTACAGTATGCTTGCAAAAATAAAAAAATATTTTGAAAATATTTTGATTTTTGTTGTCGCAAATCAATAAACACACTGCTTTTAGTTTTTATTAAGTTTTGTTACAAGAAATATATCAAAAGTGGTCAAAAAAGGCAATTTTACATGGATTCAAGACTTTATATAAGAGTAGAGAGTTTAAAAGAGAGAAACAAAAATGACAACATCTTGCTATCAATTAAATATATTCGCAATGCAACAAAGAATTAACAAATACAACAAGCAATTGCTCAATATTTCAGACAGAAGATCTATCATTGCTGTTTCTCAAAACGAAATTCTTCAAAAATATCAAAAGAGCTTTGAAGCAAATACTTCAGAAGACTCCGCAACAGTATACAATACAATGGCTTCTTGGGATCAAGATCCTCAAGTTATTCTTCTTACATACGAAGATGATCAATTAGATTTACAAGCAGGTTCAATCGAAACTCAACTCAACGCTCTCCAAAAAGACTTAGAAGCAATGGAAAAAGCTCAAGAAAAATGCATCAAAAACGGTGTTGCTAAATTGGCATAATCCTAAAA
>CAZOGS010000030.1:0-2374 GCA_964579375.1 uncultured Muribaculaceae bacterium | reverse complement strand
AAGCTCAAGAAAAATGCATCAAAAACGGTGTTGCTAAATTGGCATAATCCTAAAAAAGTTTTCAAAAAATCTCAGAACTTCTCTAACTCTCATTTCTAAAAACCCACTGAAAATAGCCTTTTTATAACCTTTTATTAAGTTTTGTTACAAGAAATATATCAAAAGTGGTCAAAAAAGGCAATTTTACATGGATTCAAGACTTTATATAAGAGTAGAGAGTTTAAAAGAGAGAAACAAAAATGACAACATCTTGCTATCAATTAAATATATTCGCAATGCAACAAAGAATTAACAAATACAACAAGCAATTGCTCAATATTTCAGACAGAAGATCTATCATTGCTGTTTCTCAAAACGAAATTCTTCAAAAATATCAAAAGAGCTTTGAAGCAAATACTTCAGAAGACTCCGCAACAGTATACAATACAATGGCTTCTTGGGATCAAGATCCTCAAGTTATTCTTCTTACATACGAAGATGATCAATTAGATTTACAAGCAGGTTCAATCGAAACTCAACTCAACGCTCTCCAAAAAGACTTAGAAGCAATGGAAAAAGCTCAAGAAAAATGCATCAAAAACGGTGTTGCTAAATTGGCATAATCCTAAAAGATGATTTTCAAAAAAAAATACTTTTAAAATGATACCTTTTTTGGTATCATTTTTGTATGGATATATTAAAGTCATTTGATTTATTTTGGTCGTTACCCGAAAAATTATTCGGAAAGAAGTTTTTTAGGGTTTTTCACATTGAAACAAAAGACGGAGGAGAAAGCTCCGTGCAAGCTGATGTTTCCGATGACGAAATAACGTTGAATGTTTTTAACAGTCCGAAAACTTACTCGATTTTGGCAAGTGTTTTATACAAAAAGAAAATGTTAAATGAAAATAAAATCAGCAAAATTCATAACATCAGCTCCGTCTCTTAGAGAGTGTCCTTCTTTAAATTTGCCTGAATTTGCTCTTATCGGACGATCCAATGTCGGCAAATCATCGTTTATTAATGCAATTGCAAATCATAAAGGATTAGCAAAAACTTCAAACAAACCGGGGAAAACAAGATTAATAAATCTGTTTCTTATTAACGATGAGTTTGTTATCGCCGATTTGCCGGGATACGGTTATGCAAGTGTTTCCGACAAAATGCAACGTGAATGGCAAAAAAATCTTGAAGAATATCTTTTAAACAGAAAAGAGATTGTATCGCTAATCCAGTTTTTAGATTGCAGACATGATTTACAAAAAAATGACCTTCAAATGTCGGAATGGATTAATTTCAACAATCTTCCATATTTCGGACTTTGCGTCAAGGTTGATGAAATTTCAAAAAATTTAATACAAAAAACAACATCAACGTTTTCAAAGCAATTAAAAACGGAAGTCCTTCCGTTTTCCAAAATGACAAACCGTTATAATGACAATGTTTTAGACAAAATGGAAGAACTTATAAAATCCTATAAATAGTGTATTCAAATGTTGGTCAACATATAATAGAATATAATCGGGTAACAAATAGTGGGGTGTGTATGTTACAAAACGTATATTCTAAACAACAAAACGAGATTTATTGTGCTCAAAATCAAGGTGTAATTTCAAATTCCATTACACAAAGTTGGACGGAACAAGCACTTGAATGTTACGAATTAAATTGTGTTTGCGAAAAATGTTCCGTTGCAAAAGGAAACTATTCTTTTGTTTGCCAAATGCCGAAAGTTATCAAACAATTATTAAAAGTTACCGGCAAACCGGTTATGTAAAATTTTTCAAAATTAAAAAGGGCGGATTTTGTCCGTCCTTTTTGTGTTGAAATAAATGGTTTATTCCGTAATATTCAGGAAATTTTTCATCGCACCCGTTAAATCGGAAGGTGTCCGCAAAGTTATTTGTTCTTGCGACGTTACAGGCTCTTGTATAACAGTATTTATTTCTTCCTTTTGGGAAGGAGGTATATTATCGTCCTCAATGTTTTCGTCATCAATATCATCAAAATCGTCGAAATCATCTCCGTTATCGATATTGCCGAAAGGTTGTGATTGGAAAGGATTAGATGCCGTTTTACGAACAAATTTTTTCGCAATCAAAACAAGAACAACAATTATGACAATACTTATTAAAACAAGTACCAAAGCAACCAAAATTTTTGAAACGAGAGGATTTCCGCCCGTCATTCCGTTTAATTTGTCACCGATAACGTTTGCAAATTCTTGCAATTTGCCTGCAAAATTATGCAAAAACTCTTTGACATTGCTTCCTAAATTTACAAAAAATTCCTTAAGAACATCGAGGAAATTATTTCCTTGTTGAGCTTGTTCCGCAACATTTTCGGTCGTTGGAGCAACTGCTCCCGTCGCTGTTTCATCCGTCGGCAAAGTTAT
>CAZOGS010000029.1:12044-14012 GCA_964579375.1 uncultured Muribaculaceae bacterium | reverse complement strand
ATTTGAAGTGCGGCTTTGATTTCTTTCATAATTCCCGAAGCCTGCAACAAAGGTTCCGTTCCTTTATAAACAGTCAATTTAATGTTCTTCAACATATTCCAATTTTGAAGAATTTGTTGAGTTCTTTGCATAGCAAACGGAGTATCGACAACGATTTCAGCAACATCTTCCGTGCAAGCTTCTCTGATTACACGATAGAGCAAGTCTTGGTCACGGTACAAAAGACTCGGTGCTTCTTGCGTTTCAGCCGCAGTAATGATTGTGTTCCATTTTTCGAGAAGAAGTTCCAAATCTTCCTGAATATCTGCTTCCGATTGACCTTCAGCTTCCGTTCTGATAATTACACCGACTCCGACAGGCTTAATCAAGCTGACTGTAGATTTTAGTCTTGCCCGTTCTTTATTGGAAACAATTTTTTTGCTGACATTGATGCCCGTTTCTTTCGGAATTAATACCAAAAATCTGCCGGGGAGGCTGATATCCGTCGTAACTCTCGGTCCTTTGTGACCGGTCGGTTCTTTAACAACTTGAACTATCAATTTTTGTTTGGGTGTCAATCTTGTCTTGAGATTTCCTTTTCCCGGAACATCATCTGCGTGAAGAAAGCCCATCTTGTCAGAACCTACATCGACAAATGCCGCTTCAATACTCGGGAGGATGTTATCTACAGTTGCAAGATAAACATCATTCAAGAATATTTCACCTTTGTTCACAAAAAATTCCGTAACTTTGCCGTTTTCAAGAAGAGCGGCAATATTGTCACGTTCTGCAATCACGATTTGTTTAGTCATTTTGTTTCCTTTTATAAATCTATTTCCTCAAGAGAACCGTCAAAAAATTTTGTTCTCTTTATATCAAATTTTACGTTCGGTACAAACAATGCGATGGCAACATCAGGTCTTAACGGCGGAATTTCCGTATTTTGTCCCGTTTTTAAAACCGCAACTATCTTGCCGTTTCGCTCCGTAACCGATTTTACGGACGGTTTTATATTTATTGTTTTTAGTATACCTTTTTTATTCTTCTTCTCGATTGTTATTTCATCGGAAGAATTAATCTTTTCGGTAATATCATACAACAAAGATTTTGTGTCGTAAACATCTTTTTTAACGGGAGAAAACTCATATTCAGCCCATTCAACAAGAGTGTCGACCGATTTTGAACTACGCTCGATTTTTTTAATACCCAATAATCTCATTTTATCGGGCAAAGCCGCTTGTAGCTTTTCTTTAACTTCTTCATCTTTTAATTTATCAAAAATTTCAATATCGATAAATTCCGTGGAACTTTCCACAAAAACAGGAAGTGCCACGCCCAAAGAAACTTTCGGTGTCGGATTAAAACCTTTTGAAAAATTCAACTTCAACCCCGAACGATAAAGCGTTTTCATTATTGTATTTTGCCAATCAAGGTGTGACAAATATCTTAAATTATCATCTTTGGTAATTTTTAATCTGTATTTAAAAATTTCGGCATCATCGGCAAGCTTTTCCACAACATGTTTTTGTGCCGTATATTTTTTATCAATAACCTTATGTGTTTTAAAACCAGTACAAACACCGCACTTTACGCAATTAAACTCACAAGGGATTGTATTTTCCGCACGCAAAGCTTTTTCATATTCCTGTTCAAACCAACTTCTCGGTATGCCCATATCAATTACTTCCCACGGAAGCACTTCGTCTTTTTCATATTGCCTTGAAGCTTCTTCTTCAAAAGAAATTCCGCACTCCGTCGCAGTTTCACGCCATTGATCGTATTCAAGATACTCATCCCAACTCGTTAAATATGCACCTTTTTTATAAAGGTTATAAATTAATTTTCCAAACTTCTTATCCCCTCTTGTCATTGCCGCTTCAAGCATCGAAACAAAAGGATTGTGATAATTAATCTTTACGTTTTTAATTTTGTCGGTCAACGACAACAGATATGAAATTTTTTCTCTGATTTCTTCATTTGTATTTTGTG
>CAZOGS010000029.1:0-11944 GCA_964579375.1 uncultured Muribaculaceae bacterium | reverse complement strand
CAAAGCATTTCAGTCAATTCATCAATTACGGGTTCAATATTCGTGTAATCATTCGACGAAAGCGAAAGCAGTGAATATTCATCATAACCCGTCACCTGCGTTGATTTATCAACCGCCTTAATAATATCTTCCGCCTTGCGTTCTCTAATCGGCAAAGTCACATGCCCCGGTTGGCAAAAACGACACATTCTGCCACAGCCACGGCGGATTTCAATAATCGTTCTGTCATGAATTGATGTTGAATAAGGAACCGGATTTGTTATCGGCAAATTGTCATTATTTAACTCCGCAATCCGTTTAACCGTCTTATTTTCAAGCGAAGGAGCATAAATACCTTTAATTTTTGCAAGCTCTTTAATCTTTTCCGCTCTCGGCAAATGACGGATTTCGTTATAACGACGCATTAACTCAATCGTAACGTCTTCCCCGTCCCCGATTGCAAAAATATCAATAAAATCGGACATCGGCCTCGGATTATAACAACAAGGCCCGCCGCCTAAAACAATCGGTTCATCCTCGCCTCGTTCTTCTCGCAAAACGGTAATTCCGCCAAGTTCAAGCATTTTCAAAACGGTCGGATAACAAAGCTCATATTGCAAAGAAAAACCGACAATATCAAAATCACTGTAAGGACGCTTGCTTTCAACCCCATACAAAGGTGTTTTCGTTTCTTCCGCAATTTTTATAAAATCAGGTTCGGGAGCGTACGCTCTATCCGCCATAAGCCCATCTTGCTTATTTACCACGTGATAAAGAACTCGGACACCTAAGTTACTAATCCCGACTTCATATTTATCGGGAAAGGCAAACAACATTCTGACATCACTGTTTTCAAAACTTTTTTCATCTGCAAGATACTCATGCCCGATATACTGATATGGTTTCATTACATCAAGCAGGTTTAGTTTTAATTGAACTTCGTTAATTGAACTCATTTTACGCTAAATCTTCGGGAATATATTTTTCTACTTCAATCAATTGTCCGTCAAATTCGCCTTTTTCCAATTTTGATAAAAAGTCGCTCAATTTATCCTGTGAAACGTAATAATTATAAAGGGAAACTTTACCGTTCGTTTCTCTCATAACACGCACCATATAACGACATCCGCCCGCATACTCAAGCAAACTTTCCTTTATAAAAGGTGTGCCGTTTAAATCTTTTTCCATTTTTACATAATCAAAACCGCAAAAATTTTTCGTATCCGTTTTTTCAACAGACTTACGGGTTTTGGCAGAAAATTTAACTATATTTTCATTCTTTTTGTCGGACATATTTTTATTAAACACTTATTTTTTATTTTTTGCAAGAAATTTACAATAAAAAAAGAGAAAATCCGAAGATTTTCCCTCTTTTTGAAACAATTTGTAAATTAGCCGATAACAGGAGCCGTAAACACTCTTGTTGCAAGATCTTTATCCAACAACAACAATGCGTTTTTATCATCTCCGATAAGTTTCAATGTTGCCAAAACTTTACCGACACTCGATTCTTCTTCAACTTGTTCTTTCAAATACCAATCCAAGAACGAAATTGCAGCTCTGTCTTTAACTTCTTCCGCAACGTCCAAAAGATAGTTAATTCTTGATGTTACATATTGTTCGTGTCTTAAAACGTGTTCAAAAATTTCAACGGGTGTATTTCCTTCAATTACAGGCTTTTCGATTTCCAAAAGCTCAACTTTTCCGCCACGTTCAATTAAATAATCGTACATGCCAAACGCATGTGCTCTTTCCTCTTGAACTTGAACATCAAACCAGTTTACAAAACCTTGAAGATTTAATTCCGCAAAATATGCTTTCATCGCCAAATACAAAAATTCAGAATAAAATTCTTTATTAATTTGCTCGTTTATAGCGTTTTGCATTTTTTCATTCATCATAAAAAATCCTTTCTTATCTGTCCCTCATTGAACAAATTATATACGGAACATCAACCGCTTTCAAGCGTTTTATCCGTCCCCCCTAAAGGCAATACGGATTATTTTAAAAAGGTTTTTTGGAGAATTTGTTCTTTGAACAAAGCCCCGACGGGTGTTTGCGGGACTTTTGATTTTATTTATTGGATTTTTATTGTTTTTATCTCATTCGGATTAAAATATAAAATTTTGTGAGTCGGAGTGGATTTTTGTTCCGTTAAGTCTGTTTCAAAAATTTGATTTGCATTTACCGTACAAATTTCTTTTTCGTCGGAATAGTTGACAAGCCTTACAATCAGCTCGTTTTTGTCTGATTTTTTGATTGCCGTAACTTTTATATTTTCATTATCTTTTGAAACAAATTGTTGATTTTTTAAGTTGCCAAATAACAAAATCGGCGGATTGAAAATTTCATCGCAAATTTTATACAAATTTTCGGCTTGGCTTGTGAAACAAAAAGCAAAAGATGCCTTTTGTTTCCCTAACATCTGCATTTCAGGTGTTTCTATCGGAGGGCCTGCAGGCGTTCCCCGTGTCGGGTTTTTCGGGTTTGATATAATTCCCGTTGCTCGCAAAATCGTTATCGCAAGCGTATTTTGACCTACTTCGATTTCCTTTAGTCCGTCCGTTATAATTCCTACTCCGTTTGCCCAAACGAAACGGTTTATCGGCATTGTATTTTGTTTCAGCTCAATTCCCCGAGGTGCGGGAATTTTGTCGTTTAAGTCATAATAAGGGTCAAAAGTCCTCTCTACAGTTTTGTATAAATCTTCCGAAACCGTTTTACAAACAGGATTTTCGAGATTGAAAACCGCTTGAAGTTTATGATTTTGCGATTTATTTTCATAATTTAAGTCAATTTTTACAAATTTAGAATTTGCACCGAGTGTCAATTTTGCCTTTATTTCATGCTTCGGTGAAATTATTGAGCGACGTTTTTCGGTCGTTTTTTCGGGGATTTTTATTTCAAAATCGATATTCAAAATCGCAATGAAATTTTTATCTTCAATTTTAAATGATTTTATTTTTGAGGTAATTTTTTTATCATCCTTTAGAGGTGCAAAATTGTAGCTGTCACCGATATCCGCAACATCAGTAAACTTGAGAAAATCATTGTAAATTTTTTGATTTTTCTTATCAGTAACTACTATTTTGTTTCCGTTAATTTTGATTTTTAGGTTCTTATTTTCGATTGAATTTTTGCCGACTTTTATGTCATTTTCGGTACATACATCGTTTTTGGTTATGTTTTTTGATGAAAATTCGGGAATATTTTTCAAATTAACGGCATATTCAAATATATCGGTATAATCTTCCGTAACGGGAATTTTATTTGTATCGTACAAAATTTCATCGGCAAATCCTCTTTCTTTACCGATTTTGACGGCATTTAAAGAGGGTGACATTTTTTTTGTCGTTTTTATTGTTGCAATTCCCGAGAACTCACTGTTTGAAAGGTTTATTGCAACAATCCCTTCTCCGCTTGAAATATCTCTGATACAACGTTTTTTTATTCCGTCCGCAATCTCTTCGACTCGTTCAAATCTGTTTAGAACATCACGGCAAACTTTATCGGTTGAACAGCCGTAAATACTGTCGTGAGCGTGGTTTTTGATTAATGTTTTGTATGCGTAATTTATCTGACGTTGACGACTTTTTTTGCCGAAAAACGTTGAATTTATTGCATCAAACATTTCCGCTTCGTTTAATTTTCTTTCACAGAGGGAATTTGCCTGTTTAATGTCGTTTCTCGTTGAGTAAACACCTTGCAATATAAAGGTTTTATCGTTGTTTAAAAATTCACCTTTCGCCGAAACTCGATTTTCATCCTTGATTTTTTTGAAATATTCAATGGGGTTTGAAATAACAAATTCATACTCATCTTTAAATTTTTCATTGAGTTTACATATTAATTCTTTAATATTATCACATGCTTTCAAATGATCCGCACCAATGGGCAAAAGCACGTATTCTCCTGATTTTGCCGAGATTTTATCAAGATATCTTTTTAAACAATCCGCTTTTTTTTCAAAATCAAAATCACAATTTAAAAAATCGTTAAAATATCCCTGTATCAGATTTGTCGTTTTTATATCATTCCACGTTAAATCTGCGGGCAAATCGCCAATTCCACGCCACATAACGGCTTTATCAAGGTTCGCCGTTTTTAAAATTTCATTCATTGAAACACAATGTCCGAATGTGTCCGAAAGATAGGCAATAAAATCTTTTTCACCCCATTCTCGGGATTTTTTTAAACCAAAATATAAATTGCGGAGCAAACTTTCTCCGTTCGTCAAAAATTGGTCTGCAGAACAACAAAAAGGCCCGACGTGTAATTTTTTTTGTCTTATTAACGATTTTATCAAATCTTCTTTTTCGGGAAAAATCTCAAGATAATCCTCAAGTGCTATCGTTTGCCCGTCAAAATAGAACTCGGGCAAGTCACCGCTTTTCAACCTTTCTAAAATTTCATCAAAAACTTCAATCAGTCGAAGTCTGAATTCTTCAAATTCCCTGTACCACTCCCTGTCCCAGTGAGTGTGAATGTATGCGATAACTTTTTTCATTCTTCAATTATAGCTTTTTTTTCAAAAAAAACTATACCCAAGTTACTATTTTATTTAAGATTTTAATTTTGAATTAAATTTCTTTTTCTCTTTTGTAGTTTCCGAGCAAAATTCCGATTTTATCACGGTATATTGCGAAAAATACACCAATACCGACTAAAAATAATGAATTTGCTAATATTAATTGTGACAATTTTGTATTATCTGCCATTGTGTAATGGAACATTACTAAAGTGCATATTATAGAAAGTACACACCATACAGCTACAAAAGCCGTCGTACTTCTTCTCATGCAAAACCTGCTTTCTTATTCTATTTCTACTTTATTCCAAAAAATAAATGCTCAATGCCGACTGCCACGTCATGTGTCAGATGAAAAAGAATTAATATTTGAAAGCATTATACTTAACATACTTATATTATACCATACTCAAAACATCTTTCAACCCCCCTGTTTAGAGGATAACACTATTTGTGTTAACGGTTGACTTTGAAGTTTGATTTTATTGACTTACGGAGATTGAATTATTATTCTATATCGCTTGTACAACAGGGACATTTTGTTGCTTTGATATTTATTGTTGAATAACATTTCGGGCAAGTTTTTGTCGTAACAGCTTCTTCTTGTTGACATTCTTTTACGGCAACCGATTTAAGCTTATTAATTGCCTTAATAAGTACAAAAACAGCTATGACAACAATTGAGAAACTTATCAGAGAGTTGATAAATACTCCGTAATTAACGGTTACGGCACCTGCTGTTTGTGCTGCTTCAAGAGAGGGATATTTAATAATTTCACCGTTAGTGTTTGGCAAAGTAAGATAAAGGTTCGTAAAATCAACCTTGCCCATACACCATCCGAGCGGAGGCATGATGATGTCCTTTACCATTGAGTCTACGATTTTTCCGAAGGCTGCACCGATAATTATACCGACAGCCATATCGATTACATTTCCCTTTACTGCAAATGTTTTTAATTCATTCAATATGTTTTTTATTTGATTTATCATTAAAAATTCCTCTTTTTTATCATTATAAGATAAATATCTTAATTTTTTAACCCTCTTTTTGTCTTTTTAAACAGTTCTTTATGATAAAATTTATTTATGAAAGAAAAGATAAATATTTATATCAGATACGTTGAAATTCTTCTTGCTACTGTTGTTATTTGTGTCGGAATATTTTTGCGGTGGAAAGCGTGGCAGTCTGATTTATCTTTTTGGGTAGATGAAGATGCTCTTATCTTCAACGCAATGGATATAATAACGGGGAAATATCCCGTTTGGAGAGGTTTGGCATCAGAATGTTCACCTCCTCTGTTTCTTGCTTTAACTAAGCCCATTTATGCGATATTCGGATTGAATGAAGTTGCGTTCAGGTTTATTCCATTTTTAGCTTCGGTTATTTCATTGCCGGCTTTTGCGTTTTTGGCAAAAAAAATTTTAAAAACACCTTTTTTGTTTTTGTTTCCTCTGTTATTAGTATCTGTTAATGAAAATTTGCTTTTTTGTTCACAATACTACAAATTTTATGCTTCGGATTTTTTATTTGCAATTTTGATTTCGATTGCCGTTTTATATTTATCGTTTGAAAAAATGTCTTATAAACAATCTGCTTTATGGGGTATCGTTGCCGGAATTGCATGTTGGAGTGCTTATAGTGCCGTATTTTATTTGGCAGGAATTTTTTGTTTTTTATTAATAAAATTTTTGTTCAATTTTTCAAAAGAAAAATGTTTTAAGTATTTATTCTTGACTGTTCCGTCCGTTATAATGCTTTCTTTATATCTTATTGAAAACTATACACGGCGAATGAATATTGAGTATTTGCAATCCTACTGGTTAGGCGTTGGCGGAGGGTATTTTTATCCTCGCAATTACCAAGGCATAGATAACCTTTTTTATTATCATACTTTTTTGCAACTGCCGGAATATCAAACAGGTCTGTTGTTAACGGTTCTTTTTATCGGTTTCCTTTTTATGTCGGGCAGAAACAAAGAAAAAGCCATTTGCTTTGTTTCTCCTTGTTTGGTAATGCTATTATTGGCGATTGCGGAAATTTTTCCGTTTCTCGAAAGACAAACTTTGTTTTTAAATTCTATATTTTTATTGTTGATTTTTAAAGCTTGTGATTTCGTTGATACGGGCAAAGTTGCAAAAATATTAGGATTTTTCTCGTTTATAATTCTATGCATCACTTTGAATTTATGGAAAGATTATGATTTTTCTTATCTTTCGGACGTTTTAAAAAATAAAAATCATTTTCGGATGTCAACTGCAAGAGAGTTTATGCCTTATCTTGAGAAGTATTATAAAGTCGGAGATTGGGTATATTCAACGGGAAGAGATGCTTCGCTCAGAATTTATGACAAAAACAACATAATCGCATATTCTTTAAATGTGGAAGAAATTGAAGATTTTGATAATTTTATCAACAAAGTGCAGAAAGGAAATCGGGTTCATATATACATTTCCGAGTATCCATACGTAGGCGATAAGTATATTTTGGCATATGATTTTATCAGAAAAAATTGTGATATAATTGTTGAAATTCCTGAAAATACCGGAACATACATTCTTTTTGAAAGGTAAAAATGCAAGATAAAATTCTTAAGGCAGGTAAAATAATTTTATATTTTTCGGCAATTTTGCTTTTTTTGTATGCGATTTCCGTTCGGACTTCCGTATGGCTTAACGAACCGGGATTTTTTGGAGATGAAGGCGGTTTGGTTGTCAATATTCAAAATAAAAACTTTTTGCAACTGTTTTTGCCTTTGGATTTCGGGCACTGTTGTCCTCCGATAACTCTTTGTGCCTTTAAAATACTCTATATAATTTTTGGATTAAACGAAACTGCGTTAAGATTTTTCCCTTATTTTTGCGGTATTTCCGCTTGTGTTTTAGCGTTTTTCGTCGGGAAAAAAGTTTTTAAATTTGCCTCTTCCTCTCTGTTATTTGCTTCATTGATGGTTATAAACAACAATCTGATTTATTATTCTCAGGAATTTAAACAGTATTCTTCCGATGTATTCTTTTCGTTATTGATATTTTACCTGTTTCTTCTCTTTAAAGATAAAATAAATACAACTTTTAAAGCTTTGGGGGTCGGAATACTTTTAGGATTATCGGGATTTGTAAGTTTTCCTTCGGAATTTGTTGTTCTTGCAATATGTTGTTATTTTTTAGCTAAATATCTGAAAAATAAAGATTTCAAAAAATTATTATTTATGTCCGTGCCGTGTATTGTTCTGACTTTGTCGCTATTTTGTCTTATCGTTTTGGATACGGTAACGGGGAAAATGTTAACTTTGCCCATGTGGGTTTCAGGATGTGATGCTTTTGAGTCGTTTTCATCGTTAAAAACGCTCTTGGATTTTACGTATCTTGATAATTTTAGTTTATTTATGGGATTTCTTTTCGTTGTCGGTGTCATTTACCTTGCAATAAAGGAAAGATTGCTTCTGTTTCTGCTTATTTCTCCGATTTTATTTAATATAATTTCCGGATATTCTCATATGTATCCTTTTATGATTTCAAGGGCAATTTTGTGGATTATTCCTTTTTTCCTTATCATTTCTTTAAAGGCTTTTGACGTTTTAAGAAGTGAAAACAAATTCTCTAATATATTTGTTGAAGTCATTATTTTCCTTTTTACTGTTTTTGTCGTCTGCACTGTTTCCACACAACAAAAAATCAGTTCAGAGGTTCCGTATTATTTTTATCGCTCTAACGCAAGAGAATATGTGCAAAAATTAAATAAACAAAATGTAAAAAAAACAGATGTTATTTTTGTGGATATACAGGGAGGTTCTTTTGATATTTACGATAAAGGACATCAATACCACGGAAAAAATGTTGTTTATCAAGATGAAAAAGGCTTTAATGTATATCCGGGTCCGATTTTAAAACCTAACGGCGAAGAAATAAGGAGCCTTTCCGAGTTTCCCAAAGGGACAAATATTTGGTTTTACAATTGCAAAATATACGGCGATGAGATTGCTCTTGACGAAATTGAGCGTTGGATTTTCGAAAATTCAAGGATTTTATATAAAGAATCCGATGCCATCGGCGATTTTTTATATGTAAAAAAAATAAGGTAATTCTTACGGTCTTTTAAATATATGAGGCAAGAAAACACTATCTTCTTCTATTATGATAGCTTTAGAATTTGCCGATTTGAGATATTTTTCCAATCCGTCAGCGATTGCTTTTGCTGCTTGACGTTGAAATTTAGGATTGGTAAGTTTCTTGTATTCATCGGGGTTCGGCATATAACCGACTTCAACAAGAACAGATATCGGCATCGTCGGACGGGTGAGAACGAAACTTGCATAGTGCGTTCCGTCATTTCTGAGATTTAGACTTTCCGCCATTGTCGTTTTTATTGTATCTGCTAATCTTTGAGCATGTTCATTGTACCAAAACACACTTACTCCGTGTCTTTCAAGCGGGTTTCCGTCCACCATTGAGTTCGAATGAACACTGATACTGAAAGCGGCATTTTCATCAAGAGCTTTTTTCGGTCTTGAATAAATTTCAACATCCGTGTCGGTTGTTCTTGTCATAATTACATTTGCACCACGTTTTTCAAGTTCTTTTTGCAAATATAAGGATATGGCAAGATTTACATCTTTTTCGTAAATCCTTGTCGGACCGATTGTCCCCTTGTCAGAACCTCCGTGTCCCGCATCAACAGCGATAGTTAATCCTTTTATCGGTGTTTTATGAAAAATAATCGGATTTTTTCTTTGCTTAAAAATTAATGTGTAGCTATCATAACTTGCATAATGTCCCCAACTTCCGTTTTTGTTAGGAATTGTTATTGTCAGAGTATTGTTTTCAAAACTTTTTATTTTGAAATTTGTATTCTGTTGACGGTTAAAGACCGTTTTCAATCCTTCGATATCGTAAATTCCCCATATCGTCAATTCTATGTCGTCGTTTACTTCTTCCGTTTTAAAAGGAACCGGGATGTCCAATGTCAGTTGTAGATATGAAAATTCCGTGTCCTCAAAAATATCGGCACGTCTTATTGAAACAAAAAGTTCTTTATCAAGAGGATAAAGTATTTTGACGTTGTTTTGATATATCCAAAGCGGTTCTGCGTTAGTTTGGATTTTGTACCAATCTTTATATTCTCCTTCAATTAAAACAACTGTTTTTTGCGGCAAGTGAGTAATTCTGTCGCCGTTTGTTGACGGGTAGGAACGAGCCGGAGAATTGTCATTTAAAATGTATCCGAATTTTGGGTTTTCGTATTTTGTAAAATCGGGTTGCGTGTAAGAATGAACCTTCTTAAAGCTATTGGGTGCAGACTTTGGATAAGTTACCGTTTTTTTTGCACTCGGTATTTTTTTGATTTTTAAAATTTTTTCGTTTGTGACAATGTTATCCTCTTCGTCTTTGTAAGTTTCTGTGAGTTTGTATTCTTTTTCACCGTCTTCCAAATTTAAAATATGGCAATATGCACCGTTATCCCAAACTTTTACGGGCACATCGTTTATTAGTAATTCCGCACCTTCTTTCACATTTCCCATAACATAGGTCGTCGGCATCCAAGTTTTATGAAAACTTGATTGCGGAAAAATAACATCAAGTGCATTTGCTTGAGAACAAATTGCGGAAGATAATATTAAAGATAAAAAACTTTTCTTTATTATGTTCATAAATAAATTATGGTATATAACTTTACAGACGGCAAAATTTTTAAAAAAGTTAAACTTTACAACATTGCCGAAAGTCAAAAAAAAAGGTATAATTAATAATATTTTAAAATAGGGATAAAACATGACTGAGAACAAAACAGATGTCATAATTGTAGGAGCAGGTGCGTCAGGTGTCGCAGCGGCAATTACTCTTGCAAGGGCAGGAAAGAAAGTTGTTGTTCTTGAAAGAGGTTCTTATGCCGGAGCAAAGAACATGTTCGGCGGAGCAATTTACGATTTTCCTACAATAAATTTATATCCCTCTTTTAGAGAAAGTGCACCTATTGAACGAGTCAACAAAACACACAAATATATGATAACCGATGATAATACTTCCGTCACGGTGAGTTATAATAACGAACAGGCTCAAACAAGCTATACCGTTATTCGTGCGAAATGGGATAAATGGTGTGTTGAAAGAGCTGTTGAATTGGGTGCTTATTATGCTCCGATGACGGTTGTTCGTGAACTTATTGTCAAAGACGGTAATGTTATCGGAATTAAAACAGACGAAGAAGAATTTTTTGCGGATATTGTAATTCTTGCAGACGGTGCAAATTCATTGCTCGCAAAGCAAATCGGTTTAAGAAACAATCTCAAAGACTCAGAAAATGCGATTGGGGTAAAGGAAGTTATTTCTTTGCCGAAAGAAGTTATTGAAGACAGGTTTAATTTAACGGAAAACGGCGGTTGTGTAACGGAAATTATCGGTTCACCGATGAAGGGAATTACGGGACTCGGATTTATTTATACAAACAAAAGTTCCGTTTCAATCGGAATTGGGGTAAATCTTGATGAGTTAAAGAAACACAAGCTGACGCCGAACGACCTTTTGAATAAATTGAAGGAACATCCTTCAATTGCACCTTTAATCAAAGGCGGAGAGCTTTTGGAATATTCGGCACACCTTATACCGGAAGGTGGCTTTAACGCAATGCCGAAGCTTTATTCTGACGGTGTAATGGTTGTCGGAGATGCGGCAATGCTTGTTAACAATGTCCATTGGGAAGGCACAAATCTTGCAATGATGAGCGGTATGTTAGCCGCTGAAACTGCTATTGAAGCGTTAGATAAAAATGATTTTTCAGCAAAAATGCTTTCAAATTATGAAAAGAAATTTAAAGAAACTTCTTTTTATAAAGATATGCGGACATATAAAGATACAGTCAAAATTATTCATGATAATGCATATTCATTTTTAAATTTTTATCCTCAAAAAATTAATGAATTTTTTGAGATGTTTACAAGTTCCGGATGTATTCCGAGAAAGTCTTTGTATAAGCGATTTATAAAAAACGTAATAAAGAAAAGAAACATAAAAGGTTTGATGAAGGATATTATAAACTTTGTTAAACTCGGTATCGGGGTATTGAAATAATATGGAATATAAAACACCTGATGAAAAATTGCAAACAGTAAAGAGTTCTCCTGATATCGTTTCGCACTTAGTGCCAAATCCGGAGGATTGCAGAAATTGCGAGAATAAAAGTTGTCAGTATGCTTGTCCGGCAGGAGTATACGAATGGACAGATTGGGATAACAGAATGCTCGTCAAGTTTGAAAATTGTCTTGAATGCGGAGCTTGCAGGGTTGTTTGTGACAAACAATCCTTAGGATGGAGATATCCGAAAGCGGGTTACGGAATAACATACAAACAGGGTTAATGAAAAGGAGTATGAAAGATGCGTGAAGAATACAGCGAAAATGTCAGACGTTGGTATGACAAAGACCCTGTCTTGTCCCGTTCGATGCG
>CAZOGS010000028.1:0-14275 GCA_964579375.1 uncultured Muribaculaceae bacterium | reverse complement strand
TCGGGCAAATATTTAAAAAGATTTTTTGCCAAAACAATTAATAAAACAAAAACTGACCCAAATAAAAGCCACATCGTATATTTTGAATAACATTCCACGGGGTGAATTTTTAATATTTCAGGCAAATATCTTTGTTGTATCACGTTCAAAACCGAAAGAAGAACATAAAAATGGTCATTTGATGTAAATATTTGCAATATTGAATCGGAGGGAATACTCCGAGAAAAGGACATATAGGGCATAAACAATGTTTCATTTCTCGGCACGATATTTTCAAAAAGCGGAGATAAAATTTTATAACACGCAAAAGCTGAAATAAAATATGAAACTATTTGCAAAATTTTTGTCGAAATTTTTTTGAACACTGCTATCTGATACTTCCCGTTATTTATTCCGTTTTAATGCGATTATGTAATAAACCGTGCAAATTGTCAAAATCCGTTCAAGCAACTTTATTTTATTATGTTCAAATAATGAAAATTTCAAAGTTATTTTTGATTTTAAAAACGGATTGCTTAACATTAAGTAAACTTTTATTTTTTATGATAAAATCAATATCAAAAGGATTTTAAGATGTTTTTAACAAAAAAATACATGGAAAAGAAATTTTCAAAACTTCCGCCCGAACATTTCGGAAGATGGCGTGCGATCACTTATTGGTTGATTTTACACGTATTTTTAGGAAGTTATGTAAGATTTTTATTTAAAATAGAAGTTATCGGCAAAGAAAAATTAAAGACAGACAAGCCGTATATCGTTGCAGCAAACCACTTTTCCGGATGGGATCCGTTCATTATCGGAATGGCAAGCGGACAATTTTTAGCATTTATGGCAAAAACGGAATTATTTGAAACATTTTTCAGCAGATGGCTAATGGATTGGTGCGGAGCTTTTTCCGTCAATCGTTCAAAACTCGAAGTTTCAACCATAAAAACAGCCATCAATGTTAACAAAACTTTTTGGAAATTAGCAATTTTTCCGCAAGGAACCCGTGACGGAAGCGGCAAAATCAACAAGGTTTCAAGAGGGTTTGTTGCTCTCGCTAAAGCTACAAAATCGGACATCATCCCTGTTTCTATCAACTATACAAACGCTAAATCCACAGGATTTCACAAAGAAAAAATTATCATCAAGGTTGGAGATCCTATCCCGTACGGAGATGCCGATGAAACTATAAACAAATGGTGCGAAGCTATTTCCGCTATGTCCGGTCTTGAATATGAACCTGCATAACTAAAAGGACGAAACACTATGACAAATGAAAAAGATAATAAAGAAGTAAATTACGCAAGAATAGATACCGCAAGATTGAATTGGAAAACGTACTTGTGGCAAATAGTTTCAACGTTTTTTCTCGTGCTTCCGTTTACAAAATTATTTTATAAATTAACAATAACCGGACGAAACAATATCCCCAAAAGACGTGTAATTGTTGCTCCGAACCACATTTCTTATTTCGATCCCCACCTTTCATTCATGGCGGTTATCAGACCTATGGCTTTTATGGCTAAAAAAGAATTATTTGAAACGAAAATGAGAGATGCAATCCTTTCTCTCTGTGCTTTTTCGGTAAATCGTGAAAAACTCGAAATCGCAACCATCCGTTCGGTCAAAGATATTTGCAAAACTAAAAATTGGCACTTATGCATATTCCCTCAAGGCGGAATACGCAAAGACAAAAAAATTCACGACATAAAAGGCGGTTTTGTTGCAATCGCTAAAATGGCAAAAAATGACATACTCCCAATCGGTATTACAGGAACGGAAGAGTTAAATTGGGATATTTTCAAACGTGGACATATCAAAGTTAACATCGGAACTCCGATATCTTGGGAATTGAGCGAACAAGAAATTATCGACCAATGGTGCGAACAAGTTGCCAATCTTACAGGTTATGAAAACACAAATAATCAAGCCGTCAGCAAAGAAGCTCAAAATATTTAATATTCTTCAATTATGTTTGTTTTTGCCGTGAAAAAGAGTGCTTTTTTGTGCTAAAATAGGGAAAAGGAGTTTTTATGGTTTTACAAAACAAGCTTGGAATAACCGAATCCGCACAACTTGCAAAAGAAGAAGAAAGACTAAGCAAAAAAAAAGCTTTAGAATTATTTGAAACAGGAATGCTTGATTTACTGGAAGCAGGAACTTTTGAAACTTTATCACAAATTCATAAATTTTTGTTTGATGAAATTTATTATTTTGCAGGAGAAATAAGAAACGTAAATATCGCAAAAGGCAATTTCAGATTTGCTTCAGTTATGTATCTGCCTCAAGCTTTAGAATGTATTGACAAAATGCCTCAATCAACATACGACGAAATTATTGAAAAATATGTTGAAATGAATATTGCACACCCGTTTCGTGAAGGGAACGGTCGCAGTACCCGAATCTGGTTAGATTTAATCTTTAAAAAAGAATTGAATAAAGTTGTCGATTGGAGCAAAGTTGACAAAGAAGATTATCTTTTGGCAATGGAAAGAAGCCCCGTTAAAAATGTTGAAATCAGAGAGTTGCTTAAACAAGCTTTGACTACCGAAATTAATAACAGAGATGTGTATATGAAAGGTATTGATGCAAGTTACAACTACGAAGGGTATTTCCTTTATAAAACCGAAGAATTGTAAGAAACAAAAACCGCCTGTTTTTCCTATAAACAAGCGGTTTTTTGTATAGGTTTGCGTTGAAACTATTCCGATAAAATATAATTCAAAATTGTTCTTACACCCACGCCGGTTGCACCTTTCGGGTTTTCAAGAACGGCTTTATCAATAACCGAAGTGCCTGCAATATCGATGTGAGCCCAAGGAGTTTCACTATCAACAAAATTTTGCAGGAACAGTGCAGCAACCGTTGTTCCGCCGCCTCTTCCGCCTGAATTTTTCATATCTGCGATATCGCTCTTGAGTGTTTCGAAATATTCGGGATACATCGGCATTTCCCAAAGTCTTTCACCGTTTTCGTCACCGCATTTAATTAGCTTTTTAACAAGCTCATCATTGTTGCCCATAATTCCCGACGCAACGCTTCCCAAAGCGACCATACAAGCACCCGTCAATGTTGCTATATCGATAATTACATCAGGATTTAACTGTTGTGCGTAACAAAGTGCATCCGCAAGCGTCAATCTGCCTTCCGCATCCGTATTATCAATCTCAATTGTCTTGCCGTTCATTGCCGTAACAACATCGCCTTGCTTGTAAGAAGAACCGCTCGGCATATTTTCGCAAGCCGCAATCAAAGCGTGAACCTCAACATTCGGTTTAAACTTTTTGATATTTTTCATAATTGACAAGACTGCAGCCGCTCCAGACATGTCGTCTTTCATCGTCAACATTGAACTTGCGGGTTTTAAATTCAATCCGCCCGCATCAAATGTAATACCTTTACCGATAATTACGATTTTCTTCTTTGCTTTTTTCGGCATATATTCCATATGAATAAATCTGGGAGAATGAGCACTTCCCTGTGCAACTGCGGCAAACGCACCCATTTGCATATTTTCAATATCGATTTTTTCATAAACTTTAAGTTCATCCAAATCCAACTCTTCCGCAACACTCGCAAGGTATGCGGGAGTAACGTTTTGTGCCGGTTCATTTATCAATTCACGTGCATAATTAATTGTATCCCCGATTAACAAGCCTTTTTCAAATCCTGCAACCGCTTTTTCATAATTTTTCTTATCAAATTCAGCAATAATAAAGTTTTCGACACTTGCTTTAACATCTGATTTATATTTATCAAACGAAAATCCGCCAATCATCGTTCCTTCAACAATTGTCTTTGCACAAGCAGCGGGGTCAAAACCTGCACATCCCGCACCGTGAAGCATCGAAACAACATTCTTAACATTTTCCAATGTCTTAACTTTTTGAATTACTTTTGAAGCCAAAACACGAAGTCTGTTCAGTGTAAACTCATCCCTTTTGCCCAAACCGACAATCAAAACTTTTGTCAGTATTTTGTGGTTCGGAACGGGAAGCAGATACATTTTTCCAAATTCACCCGTAAAATGTTCTTTCTTTATAACAAAATCAGAAATTACATTTGACAACTCTTTATCAACCGCACCCGTCGCACCTCCGGGAAGTGTCGTTCCCTCAAATAAATTTACAATCAATAAATCCGATTTTATCTCAGTTACCGAGATTTGTTTGATTTTGAAGTTCATTATTGCTCCTTTAACTGTTATATTTTGTCATTAATCGTTCAACCCACTCAAAAATAAACGAAATTTCATACGGTTTCGGCAAGTACAAGTCCGCTCCGGAGTTTAAAATCGAATCTTTTTCGTGCATGACCGATGTCATTATTATATTTGAATTTTTAAATCTTGCATCTTTTTTAAATTTCCGACATATTTCAAAATCGGCAGTTTCGTTTGCACCGCCTGCATCAAGAATAATTACGGACGGTATAAAATCATCTGTCAATTCTTCATATTTATTAACCGTTTTTACCTCAAAACCTCTCATCTTTGCCCCTGTTTCAAGCAAAAACGAAAGAGCATAATCTGGCTCTAAAATAAGCAATTTTGCATTGTAATCTTTCAATTCAATCGAATTTTCCGCCATAAGTTTCGGTCTGTCATAAACATATGACGAAGTTTTATTTTCTTCCGCTATGTTTTTAACGGAAATTAATGAGTGCAAAGCTTGTTTTAACCCTCTAATCTTACGGTATTCATTTGAAATTATGCCGATACTGATTGAAACAAGATTGATTTTTCGATTGGGTGTATCATCGCCGTACAAGGTTATATAACCGTTTTCGGCATCTTCCGACGAATAAAATTTCTTTGCCGCTGAATTGAACCCATTAACCAACCCTTTTGCTATTGTTTCAGCCTTTAAAGGTGTTGTAACAACCAAAAATTCACCGTCAGCCGTAATTCCGACAAAGTCATCCCCGAGAGCCTTTTTCGCAATCGCTCCGAATGTCTGCTTCATCTTTTCCGCCGCAAGCTCACCGTAAATTTCCTTGTATTGCTCAAAATTATTTATTCCGATTAACATTGCCGCCCAAATTTTATCGGAATTAATAACCCTTTTCAAATATTTAAAAGATATTCTCTGATTTGCAATCCCCGTAACACTATCCGTTTCCGTTTCGAAATGGCGTCTTAAATGTGCTTGTATTCTCGCTAAAAACTCACTTGACGCAATCGGTTCGCTTATAAAATCATCCGCTCCGAAATTTAAAGCATCAATTTTATCCTGCATATGGCTCGACTTCGACAAAACAATAATTACCGGACGAATTGAATTACAATGTTCTCTGATTTTTTTTATTGCACTTTTTTCGCTTATTCCGTCGGAAATAATCACCAAATCCGGTTCAAGTTCGGATAACATCATTTCCGCAACCGCCAAATCGCTCGCAATATAAACACTAATCCCTGAATTTTCAAGTGTACGCTTGTTCTTCAGAGCCTGTTCTTTTCTGTTATCTATTATCAAAACCGCTTCTTGCATTACTTCATCTTCGCCTTAACATCATCTCCGATTTGTGCTATCGGGAATTTTACTTCAAATACAGTCTTTTCATCCTTGGAATACGTACAAATTGTACCCTTCATCCGTTCAACAAGTGTTTTTGTTAAGTACAAGCCTAACCCCGAACCCTCCGTTTTTTGTGTCAACGGAGTCGAAAGCCTTGTGAATTTTTCAAAAATCCTTTCTTTATCTTCGTCACAAATAACTGCACCAACATCAAAAACCCTAATAATAACCGACTTGTCGTCTTGTGTTATTTCAACATCAATATCGGTATTTTCATTTGAGTATTTATGGGCATTTTCAATAATGTTTAAAATTATCTGCTGAAATTTATCCGTATCAATCAAAATTTCACTTAAGTTTTTTGTAACTTTTAAATTAAAATGATTTTTTGAGCTTTGTGAAGCAACCAACTTTATTGAATTTTCAACAAACGGAGTAATATTCACCTTTTTCAAAACCAATTTTTCAACATCATTCTTTGACACGGCAAGCAAATTTTCGGTTAATTTAATCAACCGATTTGCCTGCTCCTTAATGATTAAAAGGAACTTTTGCTTTTGCTCTTCCGTCAATCTGTCCCCCGAAGTCAAAAGCGTATCCGCAAAGCCTCTTATGCTCGTCAACGGCGTTCTTAACTCATGACTCACCGTCGAAATAAAATCAGCCTGAACAGCCTGCAAACTTTTTTGTTCCTTTTCGTTCATTTTCGCCTATTTTAAGTATTTTGGTCGTTGTTTTGTTCTGTTTCCGTATCATTAACAATCGGAGTAATCGGGGCTCCTGTTACACGTTCCAAATTTGCCGCCGCAACGTTATAATTCATCAAATTTGAATAATATTCAAGTTGTGCTTTGCGATAGGTATTTTCAGCATCTTTAAGCTCAACGGCATCACCCAATCCGACTTTGTATCTTCCGCTTGCAAGGTCGTATTGTTCTTTTGCACGCATCATTGCAAGTTGTGAAACAGGAATTGAATCTTTTGCGTTTTGCAAGTCAATATATGCCTGTTTTACTTCAAGATATACAGCTTGTCTTGTATTTTCCAATTCTGCCGTATCTCTTCTTGCCGTTGCTTTTGCTTCATCAACCTGTTTCTTCAAAAGCAATCCGTTGAAGTTGCTATATGACAAATTACCGCCGACTTGGTAACCCGTATCATCCCCTATGCTCTTTCCGCCGTATTGGAAAGCCGCAAACGCATTCAAATCAGGTAAGAAAGCCCTCTTTGATGCTCTTACCAATAATTGAGAACCTTCAGCCTTCTTCTTTGCCGCAAGATATTCCGGACGGGTTTCAAACGCAGTATTCAACATATCTTGAAGTGCAATTTCATAAGTTCTCGTTTCAAGATTTTCATCGATTGCATAATTTTCAAATTCCGGCTGACCGATTGCATTATTTACATTCGCATAAGCAAGTTTTACGGAATTTTTTGACTGAATAAGGTCAAGTTTTGCCTTGCCCAAATTATATTCAGCAGTCAAAACATCAATCTTCGCCTTCGTTCCTATTCTGTAAAACGCATTTGCCTGTTCAAGATGGATTTGAAAATCATGAACGGAATCTGTCATAACTTTTTCTTGTTGCATAGCAAAAAGCAAGTTGTAATAAGATTTTTTGACGTTAAAAATAACATCGTTTATGCTTCTTTGAACATCATCTTCCGATGCTTCGTAAGTCTTTTTTGCAATATCCGCTTGTGTTTTCGTCTTTCCGAAGTCGAAAATCTTCATACTTGCCGACAATGTCGGAACGTAATACATATCATACGATTTATTCACGGAAGCTAAAGAGGTTACAAGCGTATTGTTTCTTGAATATTCGGCACCGACACCGATTTGCGGGAAAAATGCCGACCAAGCTTGTGCTATTTTTGTCTTATAAATTTCAGCCGAACTCTTCGCAGAAACAATCGCAGGATGGTTTGCAAGAGCTATCTTTACGCAATCATCCACCGTTACGATTTGTCCGATGTTTTCACTCGCAACTTCCGAATGATACTCTTCTTTTTTAAGTGAAGCGTTAATTTTATCGGCTACCGACTTTGCAGAATCAATCTGCGTTGCCTTTTCCGCACTTTCGTTCAAATGTTCTTCCAATCCGTCAACAGTCGGCACGGTTTCTGTTTTCACCTCCGTTGCCGCCTCCGAATTTTCAACTTGAGCCTGCTCGTTAATCGCAACCGTTTCAAGCTTTTCCGCAGTTTTATCATTTTCCGCTATCGCCGGTAACATTACCGCCATCGTTAATATTATTGTTGTTATAAGTTTCTTGTTCATATCTTCCTCGAAGAGTTTTATTTTTGTTCGTTATTAATATTTTGATGTCTTTTTTTTCTTTTTTCCATAACTTTATTTACAAAGTTTTGAACAATTACGTAGAAAGCAGGAGTCAAGACAGTACCTAAAGTACCTGCCGCAATCATACCGCCGAATACTGTCGAACCGACTGAAATACGGCTGTTTGCACCTGCACCTGTCGCTACTACCATCGGCAATACACCGAGTACAAACGCAACTACTGTCATCATAATTGCTCTAAATCTCAAATGAGCCGCCTTAAGTGCCGCATCTTCAACACTTAAGCCGTGTTCTTCGTGCTCAACCTTCGCAAATTCTACAATCAAGATTGCCTGTTTCGTTGCCAAACCGATTAACATAATCAAACCTACCTGTGAATACAAGTCTAAGGATTGGTTAATCATCAATTGGAATGTTAACGCACCAATCGCCGCAACAGGTGCAATCAAGATAACCGAAACAGGAATTGTCCAGCTTTCGTACAATGCTACAAGGAACAAATATACGAATAACAATGCCAAAGCAATAACGACGCCCGTTTGTCCCGAGGATTCACGTTCTTGTGCGGATGTACCCGACCATTCATAAGTGATATCTCTCGGAAGTACTTGGTCAACAAGTCTTTCAACCGCTTCCATTGCTTCTCCGGAGCTTCTTCCTTTTGCAGGCTGACCGCTGAATTGAACCGCCTTGTACTGGTTATATCTTGTAATTGCCGCAGGTCCTACCGTCGGAACAAGTTTTACCAACGCCGTGACGGGAACCATATTACCTAATTTATTCTTAACGTAAATATTTGACAAATCTTCCGCAACTCGTCTGTATTTTTGTTCAGCTTGTACTTGAACTCTGTATACACGACCTAATTTGTTGAAGTCGTTTACGTAATAAGTACCCAAAGTACCTGCCAATGTCGAATACAATTCCTGTAAATCAACATCTTGTGCAAGAACTTTGTCGTTATCGATTTGTACAATGTATTGCGGTACACTCGATTGGAATGTCGTATAAATATAATCGACATCCTTATCTTGCAAAGCTGCTTGTTGCAACATTCCTGAATATTTATCCAATTCCGTATATGAATATTCACCTTTGGAAAGCATTTGGAATTCAATACCGCCTAACATACTCATACCGCTGATTGCCGGAGGTGAGAAGAAGATAGAACTTGCTTCATTTACAACTCCGTTAATTCTGTCATTAATTTGCTTTTTAATACCGTCGGCAGATAAATCCGTCGGTTTGCCTTGAATTTTTCTGATTACCCATTGAACTGGGTTAACTTGACGTTCTTCCCAATCGTGTAAATCTGCAATGACATACGCAATGTTTGACGGACCGTTTCCGCCGAACGTCATTACAAATTTAATTCCTTCAATATCTTGAATACGTTGCGTTATGTTCAAACATACAGTCTTCGTTCTTGCAATTGAAGCCCCCGGAGGCAACGTTACCTGTCCGATAAGAACAGCTTGGTCTTCATCCGGAATAAAGCCCGTCGGAATGTACATAAATTCTCCGACCAAAACTGCAATAATTGCAAAATATGTTATCAATGTAAGTTTTTGATTGTGAACAAATTTTCTTACAATTGACATATAAACATCAGTCAATTTTTCAAAGTAAATATTGAAAGAATTGAACATTATTGCAATCAATTTTGTAAAATGGTTTGACGGAACTTTGTTCGGGTCGTGTGCTTTTAAAACGATAGAACACATTGCGGGTGACAAAGTCAACGCACAAACCGCAGACAAAGCAATAGATACGGAGATAAATACCGCAAATTGCTTATACATCATGCCCGACAAACCGGGGATGAACGCAACAGGTACAAATACAGCCATAAGTACCATTGCCATTGCAACCAAAGCACCGCCGACTTCTTCCATCGTCAATTGTGTTGCGGTAACAGGGTCTTTGCCCTCTTCAATGTGCCGCCGCACGTTTTCAATTACAACGATAGCGTCATCGACTACGGTTGCAACCGCCAAAATCATTGCGAACAAGGTCAATAGGTTGATAGACATACCCATCGGGGGCAGGGCTATAAACGTTCCGAGCAGTGATACAGGGATTGTAACGCAAGGAATTAACGTTGATCGCCAGTCACCCAAGAACACGAAAATAATCAAAATAACGATTATTGATGTGATTAAAACGGTAAATTCAACTTCCTTAATAGACTCACGAACGAATTTTGTACCGTCGTTGATTGTTTCAATCTTCAAGCCTGTCGGCAATGTTTTTTCGAGTTCAACAATCTTCTTTTCCATTAAGTCCATAATGCTGATTTCGTTTGCACCCGGTAATCTTACAACCTGAATAATGGCTGCGGGATTTCCGTTTACAATACCGAAACTGTCATAAGTTTGCGAACCCATTTCAATTCTCGCCAAGTCTTTCAATTTGGTTTGCGAACCGTCTGCGTTTGCTTTTACAATAATTTCTTCATATTGTTTCGGGTCTGTCAAACGACCTTGTGTTCTTAATGTTAATTTCAATTCCTGCGGATTGTCATCGGGTTCTTGACCCAAGAAACCTGCCGCAACCAATGTATTTTGGTCATTAATTGCTTTGACAATTTCCGACATTCCGACTTTTAATTTTGCGGCTTTTTGTGTATCAACCCAAACACGGATTGAATAATCACCTGCACCGTATACAGCTACGTCCCCGACACCTTCAACACGCTTAAATTCATCAACCAAGAAGATTTTTGCGTAGTTTGTTAAGTCTAATTGTGACCATGAACCGTCTTCGGATTTAAGGTTAAATGTACCGGTACCGGGACCGCTAACCTTGTTAACAGCCGTAATACCGAGTCTTTTTACCTCTTCCGGAAGCTTAGGAGTTACCTGTTGTAAACGGTTTTGTACGTTTACAAGGTTAATATCTTTATCCGTTCCGACTTTAAAGTAAATCGTTAAGTTATAAGTTTGGTCATAAGATGTCGAAGTCATATAAAGCATATTTTCAACACCGTTAACCTGTGATTCAATCAAAGATGCAACTGATGATTCAACGTCACTTGCACTTGCACCCGTGTAATTTGCCGTAACTGAAACCTGCGGAGGTGTTACGTCAGGGTATTTTTCAAGTTGCAACGTCAACATCGCTATCAAACCGACAATCGAAATGAAAATCGAGATAACCATTGCAAATCTTGGCCTTTTAATGAAAAAATATAGGTCTTTTTTCTGATTATTGTCGTTTCCCATCGATTATTCCTTATCAATTTTATTTTTCTTTTGGTTCGGTTTGATTGTCATGTTTGAATTTACAGCTTCTTCTCTCGCTGCGGCTTTTTCAGCTTTTTCTTCATCCGTAAGCTCGATAACTTGAACTTTCGAACCTTGTCTGATTTTTTGGAGGTTGCTTGAAATTACAACATCACCTGCTTTCAAACCGCTTTTAAGAATCCAATCTTTTTCGTAAGTACCGTTAATTTCAATATCTTGTTGCTTTGCACAACCGTTTTCATCAATAATCCAAACATATTTGCCGTTTACCGATTCCAATACTGCTTCTTGCGGTACAGTCGTTACTTCAGTTTTCTTTTTAGCCGTAACAATTACTCTTACAAAGTCGTTCGGAATTAATTGATGTTTCGAATTTGCAAAAGTTGCTCTCATCGTCAATGTTCCGAGGTCTTTGTCAATTTGGTTATCCATAAAATCAAGTTTGCCCGCTTCATCATAAACGCTTTCGTCGGCAAGTCTTAAAGAAACATCCACATTGTTGAAAATGTTGCTGCTTTCACCGTCTTTATATTTTGCCAAATCTTCCGGTTTAGCCGTAAATGTGGCATAAACAGGGTCAATCGTTACGAGCGTTGCAAGCTCTCCGACTTGTGCGTTAACGTAGTTTCCTTCGGTAATTGAAAGCTCACCGATTTTTCCGTCAAATGGTGCATAAATTTTTGTATAACTCAAATCAAGTCTTTTCTTCGCCAAATCTGCTTTTGCCGCATCAACCGAAGCTTTGTTTGCGGAATATGTCGCAAACGCTTGGTCATAATATGAACGACTTACATAATCACCCTTAACAAGCTCTTGTGCTCTGTTTAATTCAACTAATGAATTATCATAAGTTGCCTGTATTCTTCTCAAAGCCGCTTCTGCATTTTTTACGGCAATAATGTATTCGTCGGGTTCAATTTGGAACAAAAGTTGTCCCTTTTTAACATAATCACCGTCTTTGTAATATTTCTTTTGAAGCCAACCGTTTACACGGGAAACAATTTTGACTTCTTTCGGTGCTTGAATACGTCCGACAAAATCCATTGATTCATTGATTGATTTTTCGCTGATTGTTGCAGTTTCAACCTTTGTCGGCATACTCATCATCTTCGCCGTTATATGTCCGCCGACCAATGCGGAAACTTTATGATACGCAATCGGCAGTACAACTATTAAAAGGGCAATAACTATATATAATTTGGTTTTTTTTGACTTGTTTTCGTTCTTCTCCATGGATTTATCCTTTTTAACATATTATGTTGTTTTCACAACAAAGATTATAGCACAAAAAAATTTTAATATCAAAATTATAATTCATAATAATATAAGAGCAATAAAAAAAGCCTATCCCAACAGAGATAGGCTTTTTAGAATATTTACAAGAGTTTACAATTTTGCACCTTTCGGAACAACCGTTACACCGCCGTTTGAAACGATGAACCCTCTTGCGATATCTTCATCACGGTTGAAACCGATTCTTGTATAAGGCGGTACATCAACGTTTTTGTCGATAATAGCCTTTTTGATTTCTGCGTGACGTCCGATATTTACGTTTTCCATCAAGATACTTCCTGTTACGTTCGCAAATGAGTTAATTCTTACTTGCGGTGAAAGAACGCATCTTGAAATGCTTCCGCCTGAAATAATACAGCCTTCCGAAACCATTGAGTTTGTAGCCATACCAATTCTGTCGCCTTCTTCCCAAATAAACTTAGCGGGAGGGAAGTTGTAATTGAACGTTCTGAGCGGCCATTCTTTTGAATACAAATTCAATTCCGGAGTATAGTCAAGCAAGTCCATATTTGCTTGCCAATAGCTGTCGATGCTTCCTACATCTTTCCAGTAACCTTTTTCCGTCGGTGTCATTCCGTCAAATTCGTTTGTCGTAAAGTCATAAATGAAAATTCTTTCACCGTCTTTTAACATTTTCGGAATGATGTTTTTACCGAAGTCGTGATTTGAGTTTTCAAGTTCCGCATCAACTTTCAATTCATTAACAAGTTTGTCTTTGTTGAAAATGTAATTACCCATTGAAGCCAAACACCAATCGGGTCTTCCCGGAATTGATTTCGGTTTTTCTTGCGGTTTTTCAACGAAACCTGTACATCTCCAATCGTCATCGACTTCAATGATACCAAATTCACTTGCTTCTTCAATCGGAATAGGAATTGCGGCAATTGTTAAAGCTGCATCTTTTTCCTTGTGATAGTCGAGCATAAGTCTTACATCCATCTTGTAGATGTGGTCGCCGCCGAATACACAAACATAATCGGGGTCTTCATCATAGATGTGAGTAAGGTTTTGGTAAACTGCGTCCGCCGTACCTTGGTACCAATGACCGTCCGTTCTCATTTGAGCCGGAACAAGGTCAATGTACTGTCCGATAATCGGTGACAAAGGCCACCCTCTCGTGATGTGAAGGTTCAATGAGTCTGATTTGTACTGCGTCAGGATTTTGATTTTGTGAAATCCCGAGTTTACAAAGTTGTTAATTACAAAGTCGATAATTCTGTATCGACCGCCGAACGGAACCGCCGGTTTCGCTCTGTCTCTCGTCAACGGGTAAAGTCTTCTTCCTTCGCCGCCTGCGAGAATCATTGTTAAGCATTTGTCTGTCAGCATTTTTTCGTACCTTTCGTTTTCTGCTTATTGTGATACTGTTATTCTTCTTCTAAACTTAATACCGCCATGAAAGCTTCCTGCGGAACTTCGACCCGTCCGACTGCTTTCATCCGTTTTTTACCTCTTTTTTGCTTTTCGAGCAATTTTCTTTTTCTCGTAATGTCACCGCCGTAACATTTGTCCAAAACGCTCTTACGCATTGCCTTTATGTTTGTTCTTGCGATAATTCTTCCGCCTACTGCCGCTTGTATCGCAACTTCAAACATTTGCTTCGGAATTATATCTTTTAATTTTGTCGTCAGCTTTTGTCCGACATAAAAAGCATTATCTTTGTGAACAATTGCACTTAAAGCATCGACTATTTCGCCCGCAAGCATTACATCAAGTTTTACAAGATCACCTCGTCTGTAATCCGTAAATTCATAATCTAAGCTTGCATATCCCTTAGAACGTGATTTGAGTTGGTCATAAAAATCGGTAATAACTTCACTCAACGGAATGTCATATTCTAAGTTCACTCTTATTTTATCAAGATATTGCATATTTTTAAAGATGCCACGCTTACTTTGTGACAATTCCATAAGAGAACCGACATATTCATTGGG
>CAZOGS010000027.1:0-14459 GCA_964579375.1 uncultured Muribaculaceae bacterium | reverse complement strand
CCTTGACGACGAAAAGTCCAAAGGACTTGTAGGCGGCAAGCGTAGGCACGTTTATTGCGAGGCGGTCAAGACAGTCCATTGCTTCCCACCATTAAAAAAAAGAAGTCATTAAGACTTCTTTTTTATTGCAAAAATTTTTATCAATAAAAAAGCCCCAAATTCGGTTTTTAACCTGCATTAGGGCTTTTTGTAAATTTATAAATTTATGAATAATTAAGCAGCTTGATTAATTTCAGTAATCAAATAATTTGCAATCCATTCTAAATCTTTATTTGCAGCAGCTGCATTTTTCAAGAAATCGATTGAAGAATGACCGATTCTGATTAAAGTCATAGCAACAACGCCACGAACGCTTCCCGAAACGACTGTAAGGTTTCTTACCAATTCCGGAACCGCTTTTTCACCAAAATTAACGAGTTCATTTTCAAGAACATTCTTACTTTTGCTGTCTGCGTTTTCCAACTTTGTCAAAATATCTGCAACTGAATTATTCATTTTTATACCTTTCAATATTCTTTATGTTTAGATTATAAACCGAAAAAATCAAAATCCTTGGATTTTAATATAATCTTTATATGCAACCTCAAAGCCAATAATCACGTCGTTTTCCTAACAAAAAAAGATACCGTTTTTCACAAATCATCCAAATGAATGAGAAAAATCAAATATACCAATCGACAATAGAAAAAATTGTACTAAAGTCTATTTTTTCGGGAATTAAAAGGCATTAAACTCAAAGAGTCAAAGAAAGGAAAGGGAGATGTCCGTTCATCAAAACCCAAATGAAATGAACGCAAAATACGAATTTAAGAATATAAACAAAGAGTTGATATATTGGCTTGAGAGGGAATCACTCGAAAACAATTGCAGGATAGAAAAAAAAGAGTGGAAAAGCAAATATAACAGCTATGTCGTATATGACTATGAACCTTTCTGCTCAGACGGATTTGAGATAAATGTGACGGTTTCGTCATACGACATAAATTATGTCAATTTTCTCAAATTTCTCTTTGAAAACAAGGTCAGAACAATTGAGTTTCTGAAAGATTGTCTGACCGCATAAAGCCCAACGTCAATCTCCGTATTCTTTCGGGTTATCTGCTTATTGATGAAACAGAGGCTGTTTTCAAAGCAAAAGTGTCGGATTTAAACCGGCACTTTTTGTTTTTTGCCCTCTCGAAACAAATGAATTACAACGAAAAGAAAAAATCTACTTAATACGGAACTTTTTTATAAACCGTGAAGTAGCAATGGTTTTTAAAATAGAGTTTCAAAACGTAACAGGTGTCTAAATTCATCATTTCGACATAAGCAGACGGAGGAGGCTGTTTTCCGCTGTCTTTAAATATTCTTCGCCAAAAATGTGTCCAATTTTTAGCAATAGCTTGCCCTCTCGTCAGCTTTGGTTCGGGAACATATTTTTCATAAAATAATTCCTCAACAAGTTCCCGTTTTACCACAGGAATAATATATTTAACCTTGCCGCAGGTTTTGAAGAAAACATAATATTTTCCGTTCATTTTTCGAGGTGTAAGCTGATAATATCCGGAGTCAATTCTCATTTTTTTATAATACAAAACAACACTCGTCCTGAATAAAGGATAAGGAGTGTATGCATACTTAAAATTGTCTTCATCCTCGTAAGGATCAATATCATACATCAATTTCGAAGCGAACGGCTGAGAATTTTCATACAACTCTTCCCAATCAATTTCCGCAGAACAAGGAATTTGGGAGAAGAAAAGTAATGTAATTATTATCAAAAATATTTTTTTCATAATATAGTTATAATGATTTTTTTAAGTATTTTCAATATTGTAAATTTCCTTATTTAAAGGTATTATAAAAATGTAATATTTTTGAGGAACGACAAATGACTTTTACCGCAAACCAATCAATCAAACCAAAGACCTGTAAACGAAACGGAAAAGGGATTTTGGAAGTTGGCGGTATTGAAATAACGGATTTGGTCAAACAATTCGGTTCACCTTTATATGTTTACGATTTTGCAACAATAGACAGTATTACAAAGGATTTTAAGAAGGCGTTTGAAGGTCGTGACATCCATATGATGTATGCGGCAAAAGCTTTTATGACAAAAGCGATTTGCAGGATTATGCAAAAAGAAAATTTCGGTCTTGATTGCGTATCGGCAGGAGAGCTTTATACAGCACATTCAGCCGGATTTGATATGAAAAATATCGTTTTTAACGGGAATAACAAATCCGTTGAAGAGTTGGAAATTGCAATAGATTTCGGAGTTCAACTTTTTTCGGTTGATAATTTTACGGAAGCAAAAAATCTCGATAAAGTTGCGAAATCAAAGAATGTTACGGTAAATATTCTTTTAAGAATAACACCCGGAATTGAATGTCACACACACGAATACATTCAAACGGGGAACACCGACTCAAAATTTGGTTTTGATTTATCTCAAATTGACGATATAGTTTCGCTTGTTATAAATGAATATAAAAACCTTAATTTAGTTGGTTTACACGCCCATTTGGGTTCTCAAATTTTTGAAACACAAGTTTATCACGATGCCGTCGAAGTTATGATGAGAGAGGCAAAATTGATAAAAGATAAATTTAATCTTTCACTTGACACCTTCAACATCGGTGGCGGAGCAGGCATAAAATATGTTGAAACAGACGAACCTATTTCTATATACACAATTGCGGATGTGATAAAAAATTCATTTGATGAAAATTGTGCAAAATACGGCATAGAAAAACCTCATTTATATATAGAACCCGGACGTTGTATTGTCGGAACATCAGGCATAACGGTTTATACAATCGGAAGCAGTAAACAAGTTCCGAACGGAAGAAAATACGTTGCAGTAGACGGAGGAATGGCAGATAACATCCGCCCCGCACTTTATGATGCCGCTTATACAGCCGAAAAAGTTGCGAACACAGATACAGAAAAAGAAATTGTAACACTTGCCGGCAGATATTGCGAATCGGGAGATATTTTAATAAAAGATGTTGAATTGCCCAAACTACAAGAAGGTGATTTAATTTGTCTGTACGATACAGGAGCTTATTGTTATTCCATGTCAAGCAATTACAACCGAACTTTAAAACCGGCGGCAGTTCTTGTAAAAGACGGCAAAGCCGAAATTATGATAAAAAGACAAACTTTTGAACAATTAGTGGAAAATGATGAAATTCCGGAGATGTTAAAGTAATATGAAACATATTTCACCTGATATTTTGTTAACATATTTTTTAAACAATTTCAGTTTGGATGCAGTCGACATTTTTCAACTTGCCATAATTCTGATATTTGTTCTTTTTGTATACAATCAGTATATCAAAGGAACGCACTCGGAAAAGTTGGTAAAAGGCTTGATGGTGCTGATTATTGCTTGGGCAATAAGCGAATTATTGGTTCACTTAAATCTGACCATTTTAGGATTTTTTGTAAAAACCATTGTAACAATTATTGTTTTCAGTTTAGTTGTCGTTTTTCAGCCGGAATTGCGTAAATTCTTAGGATATTTAGGTCAAACCGGATTTTTAAGTCGAAATTTCTTTTCCGTCAAAAAAACGAATGATTCAAACGTAAGAACGGTTAAAGAAATTTTGGAAGCGGTAAAATATTGCAGCAAAATGCACGTCGGAGCGTTGATTGTATTTGGAAAACAAGACAACGATTTTCTTTTTTCCGATGTCGGAACGAAAATCAATGCAGATGTTTCTTGTCAATTAATCTTGACGATATTTCACCCGAATACCCCGTTGCACGACGGAGCAATGGTCATAGTTGATAATAAAATCACGGCTGCGGGAGTTCTTTTGCCTTTAACGGAAGACCCAAAATTGAGTTGGAAATACGGAACAAGACACAGAGCGGCAATCGGAATGAGCGAAGCATCGGATTGTGCTTGCCTCGTTGTTTCGGAAGAAACAGGGGATGTTTCCATTGCACTTGACGGAACATTGAGGAAATATGAAGATATTTCGGAATTAAGAGATGATTTAACAAAAATTTTAGGCTTTGAAAATGAAACAAATTCAAATCTGTTGGGATTTAATTTGTTTCCGTTCAACATCGGTAAAAAGGGGAGATAACAAAAGATGAATGCTATTCAAAAAATTATGGATAAAAAAGCATACGGCGTAATCAGAGTAAGTGACCCTGAACGAGTAATTGAGATTGCAACATCACTTTGCAAGGCGGGTGTTGATTTAATTGAAATTATTATTCAAAATTCAGAAATTCTTGACGTTATCCATTACTTAAATTCAACCGAAAAAATGACAATTATGGCAGGTGGAATTATTACCCAAAGACAAGCTCAAACAGCAATAAATGCAGGAGCTTCAGGGATTGTTTCTCCCGTATTTCAAATGAATTTGGTAAGAATATGCCAAACACATAAATTGCCTCTTATTATGACGGCAACAACCCCTAATGAAGCCTACTCCGCTTGGAAAGCAAGAACGCCGTTGATTAAAGTTTATCCGACGACACCTATGGGAGGAGTTATGTATATCGAAGATATGCTCCGTTCCATGCCGTTTTTGAATGTCATTGCAACAGGAAATATACAAATCAAAAATGTTTACGAATACTTAAAAGCAGGTGCCGCCGCAGTCGGAATAGGAAGAGATTTGTATGACAACAAAGACGCTGCAGGTATCGAAGAAAAAGCAAGAGAATTAATCGCTCAAGTTGAAAAATTCAAAGCAGAACAAGGTTAATAATATTTAAAAAATATAAACAAAGATAAAAAGATTGTAACTTTTTTGTTACAATCTTTTTTTTTGATTAAAGGAAATGGAGTAAATGCCGATAAATAACATGGAAGGTAGGTGTAGTTGTGCCGGAAATGAATATTTCAGCATATTTATTAAAGAAGTTGCAAAATGTAAACAACAATGCACAAGCAACATCGGATGTTTTGCAAACGACACAAACATCTCAATCAACTGCATCAATTTTTGAAGATATCAGTTTTGAAAATATAAAAAATTTCGATTTTACTGCAGCTTTAGCAGCACTTACAAACGGTGAAGAAGATTTAGTTAATGCAGAAACAAATCAACCTTTATCAGAAATTATCCAAACGCTTCTTTCGGATGAAAATATTCAAGGAATGACAGATATCGACGGAGACGGCTCAATTTCCGCAGAAGAAATACAATCACTTATTGAAGAAATTGCGGGGTTAGACGGAGATGTATCAAGCCTTTCTCAAGCGGATATTGATTCTTATATTGACTCATTGAGTGCATCTTTAGATACAACAATAACAGAAGAAGATATACAAAAATTAGTTGAAGATACCGTAAATGAAATAGAAAAAGCTGTTGAAGAAAAGATGGCTGCTCTTGAAGCGGAAGAAGCAAAGAAAAAAGCTGAAACCGAAGCCGCTGAACAAGCTTCAAGCCCGTCCTCAGCAGGCGGAACCGGTGGTTCCGGCGGAGTGGGTTCTTCCTCTGGAGCATCAGGAACGAATGCTTCAAGTTCCGCAAAAAAAGCACAAAAAACAGAACCGACTGCGGCTGAAGAGTTAGAAGAACTCAGACAGCAACGTCAAGAAATAATTGATGAAGCGGATAAAAACATTCAGGAAACACAAACAGAAAAAGATAATTTAGTTGCCGACAGTACAAAAATCAGCGATGACCTCAAAAAAGAATATGCTGATGAACAAAAGGCAATGAATGAAATTCAAACGCAAAAGAAAGACAAAGAAACATCTATCAGCGACAACAAAGCAAGTGTTGCATCGTTAGATGCTGATATTACCGCTCTTGAAGCTGAAAGAGATGCTATTTCCAATGACTCGGACGATGAAGAAATCAATTCACAAAACGCCTCAAGAAAAGCAGAAATAGAAAAATCTATCACTTCTAAAAATGAAGAAAAAGAAAAGCTTGAACAGCAAATAGAAGATGATGAACAAGCACTTGAAGACTTAGAAGAAAAAGAACAAGAGCAACAAAAAGTTATCGAAGCGGTTGAGCAAAAAATTGCAAAAGCTGACCCTGATCTCAAGAAAAAAATGGATGAGTTAACAAAGGAAATTGATTCTTTGAAAACTCAAAAGGACAAAGATGTTGCTGAAATTGATGCAAAAATCAAAATAAAAGAAACAGAACAAAAAGAAGAAGCAAAACAAGCCGGTACGAAAAAAGGCGAAGCGGCTAACGATATCGGAAGCGGTCTTGTTGAGCTCGCAAGCAAATATATGGGTCTAAACGAAGGTGACGGTTCATACAAGTTATTTACAAACGGACGAACAGAAGCTTGGTGTGCTGACTTTGTAACCTACATAGTCAATGAATACGCAAACGAACAAGGTATGGAAGTTGCTGACGGATTTGGTTCACCTGCCGTTGCAAACCTTATGTCTTGGGCACAAAATAACGGTGCCTTTGACAACACTTCACAAATGTCCACCGAAGAAAAAATGAATTACATAAACAACGAACTTTCGGTCGGAGATATAATTATTTGGAAAAGTAACGGAGCTTCTCACACGGGTATTGTTAAATCAATCAACAGTGACGGAACGTTTACAACAATAGAAGGTAATTCAAGCGATCAAGTTAAATCAAATGCAAAAAGTATTACAGATGCATCGCTTACAGGATTTATTAAACTTAAAAAAGTTGTTTCGTAAACAAAAAGTACAAATTATATAAATAAAAACAGATTATATTTAATTATATAGTCTGTTTTTTTAATAAAACGACACAATCCGTTCTGACTGCAAGTCTTTCGCCTACAGCATCCACACCTTCGGAAGTCTTTGCTTTAACCGAAATTTTATCGACATCGATATTCAAAATTTCCGCCAAACTTTTTCTGATATTTATGATGTGGGGACGGAGTTTGGGAGCTTCCGCCTGAATTGTTGAATCAAGGTTATTAATTTCCCAACCTTTTTCACGAACAATAGAAACCGCTTCACGCAATAGATTTTTGCTGTCAGCATTTTTATATTTCGGGTCGTTGTCGGGAAAATGAGCACCGATATCATCAAGACATAAAGCCCCAAAAAGAGCATCAATAATGGCGTGAATAAGGACATCACCGTCGGAATGAGCTTTGAAACCGACAGTATGAGGGATTTTCACTCCGCCTAAAACGAAATCACGATTTTCAATCAAGACATGTAAATCAGAGCCTTGCCCAATCCTAAATTCATCCATTATTCCACCCCGTATACAAACTTATTGATTGCTTTTACGACTCCGTCATTGTCAACTGTATCCGTAATATAATCAGCATACCCCTTAAGCGTATCAGTTGCATTGCCCATCGCAACGCCAATTCCGGCACATGTTAAAAGCTCAATGTCATTATTTTGATCACCGCAACCCATAATTTCATCTTGTTTGATACCGTACATATCGGCAACTATTTTAACCGCATTTCCTTTTGAAATTCCGTCGGCACAAATTTCACAAAATGTTGAAGTAGACATTCTTGAGTAAATTTTTCCTTCATATTTTTCTTTCAGGTTTTCGGTTATCCATTTAACCTTTTCCGTATCATTGTTTATGACAAGAAGTTTATTCATCGATTTAAAATCTTTCGTCGAAATATCTTCTACAATGGTATAAGGAACTTTTTGAAACTCAGAATATTTTTTAACATAACTTGTTTCTTTTTCGCAATAAAGTTTGTCATCAATGTAAATATTCGGATGAATGTCCATAGTTTTGAGATAATTCAAAATATCAAGAGAAAGCTCACGGCTCAATGATTTTTCATAAATCAATTCTCCTTCGGGAGAGTGGATAGTTGCACCCTGATAACAAATTATCGGAGTATCAATATTGAGAGGAGCAACAACCTGTTTTGCACCGCAATAGGTTCTTCCTGTTGCAATAACAAATTTGATACCGTCTTTTCTGATTTTGTTTATACAATCGATAAGATTTTGCGAAAATGATATTCCGTTAAAAATCGTTCCGTCAATGTCACAAACTACCATCTTTATCATAATTTATATGCCCTCATTAATCCGCAAATCGTTTTTGCATCACAAATTTCACCTGTTTTTATCATTTTAAAAACATCTTCTTTAGGTATTTCAAGATATTCAACAATTTCTCCGTCGTCAGGGTGCGGTTTTCCGCTTGTTAAATTTTCCGCAAAGAAAAGATAAATTTTTTCCGTACAAATAGCAGGTGTCGAAAAAATATGTCCCAAAGATGTCCATTTCTCTGCGTGATAGCCCGTTTCTTCTTCAAGCTCTCGCTTTGCCGCCGATAAAACATCCTCATTTCCGTGGTCAAGTTTTCCCGCCGGAATTTCAAGCATAATTTGGTTTGCACCGTATCTAAATTGCCTTACCAATACAATTTTCCCGTCATGCTCAGCAACAACCGAAACACCGCCGCTATGAATTACAACTTCTCTGTGTTGCAAGGTTTTATCATCACCAATAACCGACTTATCCGAATGAATATCAAAAACTTTTCCCGAAAAGACGGTTTCTGACTGTACTGTTTTTTCTTCGACTATCATTTTTTTCTCCAAATATTAAACAAACGACGAAGGTTTCCTTCGCCGTTTGTGTTGAATTTAAAGTAATTTGATGATTTCTTCTTTGATTTTAATCAAAGTTTCATCTAATTTTGAGGAATCTTTTCCTCCGCCTTGAGCAAAATTAGGACGTCCGCCGCCTCTTCCTCCTGTGGCTTCGGCTATTGCTTTTACGATATTGCCGGCATTTACACCCACTTTAACATAATTATCGGAAACTTTTACGCAAATTGAAATTTGTTCAGGGCTTTGTACTGCCGCAAGAACAATAATCGAATTACCCAACTTTGAGCTCAATTTTTCAATCGCAGGTTTCATAAATAATGCAGGAAGTGCGTCAACCTTACTTACAAAAAGTTTTCCATCTTTTAAGTTTTCCGCTCTGCTTATAAATGATTGAATTTTAGAAACAGCCGATTCTTCTTTTAACGTGTTGATTTCAGATTGCAAAGATTTATTTTCATCAGCAATTTTTTCTACTTTTTCAACGACTTCCGTATGAGGAATTTTGAAAAGATGAGCAAGTTTATCAACTTCATTCGCTTTTTCGGTTAGCCAATTAATTGCAGTCTTTCCGCAAACAGCCTCAATACGTCTTGTTCCTGCCGCAATTGCCGATTCCGAAACTATTTTTGTTAATCTTATTTCGCCCGTCGATTTAATATGAGTACCACCGCAAAGTTCCTTTGAAACATCTCCGATTGTAACCGTTCTTACTTTATCTTCGTATTTTTCACCGAACAAGGCTGTCGCACCTGAATTGATTGCATCTTGAACATCCATAACAACCGTATTTTGCTTATAATCCGCACCAATCCAATCGTTAATAATGTTTTCAACCTTTTCAATTTCATCTTGTGTCATTGCTCTTGAGAATGAAAAATCAAATCTCGTACGAGCTTCTTCAACTTGAGAACCCGCTTGTTTTACTTCATCTCCCAAAACTTTTACAAGTGCCGCTTGCAAAAGGTGTGCATTTGAGTGGTGAATTGTGATATTGTGACGACGTTCTTTATCGATAGTTGCCTTAACAGTATCTCCGAGTGTAACTTCACCGTTTATAACTTTTACTCTGTGAACGGAAAGATGATTTACCTTAAAAGTATTTAAAACAACCGCTTTTAAGTTATCACTTTCAATTACGCCTGTATCTCCGACTTGACCGCCACATTCAGCATAAAAAGGAGTCTTATCAAGAATAATATCGGTAAAACCGCCCTCAACGTCAACTTTTTCAATGATTTTAGCATCATTACATTCAAATTCATCATATCCGATAAAATTTGTACTTCCGTATTTGTTTTCGATATTAACGTAAACCAAATCATCGGTAAGACTGATTTTTTGAGTTGCCGCTTTTGCTCTTTCTTTTTGTTCGGTCATTGCCTTATTAAAGCCTTCGACATCAACATTTAAACCTTTTTCTGCAACAATTTCAATTGTAAGTTCAAGAGGGAAACCAAATGTATCATACAATTTGAAAGCATCTTCGCCCGATATATCTTTACCGTCAGCCATCAAATCTTCAAGAAGTTTGTAACCTCTGTCCAAAGTTACCTTAAATCTTTCTTCTTCTTTTCTAATTGTATCTTTAATTCTTTCGGCATTCTTTTCCAAATCGGGATATGCACCTTTATAATTTTCGACAACGGTATCAACGATTTTATAGAGGAAAGGAAGCTCTGTTCCGAGAATTTTACCGTGTCTTAAAGCACGACGCAAAATCATTCTTAAAACATAACTTCTGCCTTCATTTCCGGGGATAACACCGTCATTAATCATAAACGTAACACAACGGGCGTGGTCTGTTATAATTCTTATTGAAACATCAGTTTTTTCGTTTTCTTTGTACTTTGCCCCCGTTATTTCGCAAACCTTATTAACAATCGGCATCAAAAGATCGGTATCAAAAGTTGAACGTTTTCCTTGGCAAACCATTGCAATTCTTTCAAGTCCCATGCCGGTATCAACGTTTTTCTTTTCGAGAGGCGATTGATTGCCTTCTTCATCTTGAAAAAGTTCCGTAAACACGAGATTCCAAATTTCAACCCAACGGTCACACTCACAAGTTGCAATTCCGCAATCATCGGAGCATTTCAAGTCTTCTCCCAAATCATAATGAATTTCGGAACAAGGACCGCAAGAACCTGTCGCCCCCGGAGGACCCCAGAAGTTATCCTTTTTACCTTTTCTGATAACTCTTTCAGGAGCAACTCCGACATCTTCCGTCCAAATTTTGAAAGATTCATCGTCGTTTTCAAAAATTGTAATCCAAAGTCTTGCAGGATCTAAGTGCAAGTAGTTAGTGACGAAATCCCAACTCCATGGAATGATATCTTTTTTATAGTAATCACCGAAAGCAAAATTTCCGAGCATTTCAAAAAACGTATGGTGACGGGGAGTTCTTCCGACATTTTCGATATCCGAGTCTTTTCCGCCTGCTCTTGCACATTTTTGGCAACTTGTTGCTCTCGGCGGATTAAAAGGCGGTTTTTCCAAACCCAAATAATACGGTACGAATTGCAACATGCCCGCAGTTGTCAACAATACAGTCGGATTATTCGGAATTAATGACGAACTTTCAACAACCGTATGTTGGTGTTTATCTTTAAAAAAGTCTATAAATGCTTGTCTTATCTGATTTCCTGTTAAAGTTTCCATTTCGGAGTCCTCTTGTCTGTGTTTTTAACAATAAAATTATACGACAAACATATTTATTTTCGAGAAAATATTGTAACAGTCTAATATTTCAGCAAGTTTTTATTTTGTTTCGGTAAATATTTTATGTGGTATAATCTTTTTATCAAAGAAGGGAAAGAAATGGAATTAAGGAACTTATTCAGAAGAAGAAAAACTTTATTGACTGCATTTTTATTTTTGGCTTTGTTATTAGTGTTAGTTTCTGCAGTAACGTACAGAGGCTTGGTTTTTGACCAACCTGCCATATTTTTCAGCGTTCTTTCCCGTGAAAACTTATATGATTTTGCGTATTTATTTCATAATGAACCAAAAACGAGGTTGTTCAGCGGTATAATGTTTTCTGTACCGATGAACATGTTTGTTCATTATCTGCCCGATAATTTAGTTTTAAAAAACAGTCTTTTTTGTTTTTCATACAGCATAATGACATTGGTGTTTTTGTGTTTCAACATTTGGCTTTCAAAAAGGACAAAACGGTATGACATTGCGGTTTGGAGCGTATTCTTTTATACCTTACTCTATCTTCCCAATTCTGTTTGGTTCGCAAGAAATATCCACATTTCTGTGTTGATGCAATTTGCTCTTCTTCAATATTTCTTGAACAGGGGAAAATTAAGAATATTTGATTATATGTGTTTAATAATTCTTTCGTTTGGAGTTTGGGAATCTTCCGAAAATGCCGTTTTACCCGCAAGTTTGATGTTTTTATATACCATTTTAAATTGGAAAAAATTATCGGCAGAAAAGATTTTTATAGGTATAAATTCTTTGTTTTGTTGCATATACATTGTCGCAAGAACCGTTGTAATGGCAATTAACGGCGATCAGGCAATGCCGATAAAAGATGCCTTTTACGAATATTTTTATAATTTGTATCTTTCTTTTCATCACCTTTTTGATACTTGTTTTATTTTCACGGTAGCCGGATGTTTGATTATTGCTTATCTTTGTCTTAGAAACCACAAACTGAAAATGTTGGATGTACCGCTTTCAGTCCTTATCATAGGAGGTGCGGGATATGCCTTGTGGGCACAAACAAAATTTGAACCTTGCGTAAGCAAAGAATTGTGTTTTCACATGATTCCGTTCGTATTAATGTTTTTTGTAACACTCTTTATTCTGTTCGTGGAATATAAAGAGATAAAATTCCCGAAATTATATGAAAAAATATTGACTATATCTCTGATTATCGGTTGCATACACTGCTGTTATCAACTAAATTCCTGTAAATATTCATCTACTTATGCATCAGAGTTTTTGGAAAAAATAAACAAAAACGAAAAAATCACATATATTGAGAACCAGAATGAACAATCCACAGCTTTTCGTGCTTATGATACCTGTTTCGGTACTTTGCACAGAACAATGATTTTAGACAGGGAAAAAGCAGAAGAAAAATTTGTCTTACCATATAAAGACGAAAACAACCCGCAAGATTTTGTTGCGTGTATGACTCCTACTTACTATAACGCCGATGAAGATTATGTAATTCTTCAAACAGCACTTATCTTTAAATATGATAAGTACTTTGATATGAAAAAATTAAAGAAATTATTGGAAGATACAAACATTGAGTATAAATAATTTGCAGTAGTATTATAAATAATGTTTCGAAAAAATTAAGGAATAGAAAATGGAAGAAAAGAATTTTTTAGAAAAAAATAAAACACTATTAGTGTTATTGGGGTTCAGCTCAATTTTACTGATTTTGTTTTCTGCAATATCGGGAAGAGGATTATTTTTTGACATTCCGGCAAAATGTTTATCCCTTTTAGAGAAACAAACTATTTTTGCTCGTTATATGTTCCATCACGTCATGGAACCCGATAATTTCAGCAACAGACTGCTTGCTCTTCCTTATAACATTTTGTTGCCGATTTTTGATAACTCTCCCCTTTCTAAACTCAATTTATTCACTTTTTCTTGTTTATTTAGTACTTTTTTGGCAACCGTATTTAACTTCGTCATTGCAAAAAGAACAAACAAATTTGAAATTGCTTCATTCGCACTGTTATTTTATGCCTTGTTCACCATTCCGGCATCAATTGTACCGACAGAACCCGTGTACATCGCTATTCCGATATTTTTCATTTTCTTGCAATATTTTTTTACGGAAGAAAAATTGTGCAGGTTTGATTATTTGCTAATTTTATTAATTTCGGGATATTTGTTTCAATCAAGTATTTATATGGCAATTCCGGCTGCGTTATTGTTCTTTAGCGGAGTAATATTGTTTTTTAAAGGACACGTTAAACATTGGAAGGTAAAACTTTATATGTCACTGTCTTCTTTAGCGGCGGCATTGTTTATGGCATATAAAATGTTTTTCTTCATTGATAAAGAAGGGAATTCTTGTGTCAGTTTTAATGAACTTTCATATACTTTCCAAAACTCTTTATATAATATTTTAGACAATTTTTTTACCTGTGAAATGATTTTTTCCGCAATAGCCATTTTATTTCTCTGCTATGGATTATTTGCGAAAAAAGATTTCGGAAAGGCTGAAGCACTCACATTCGCAATCCTCTCGACGTTTGCGTTGTACTCAATTTATGAATTTACAAAATTTGTTCCGCATCCGTCTGTCAATCTTGATTACTACGCCATAACAACTGTTGTTTTTGTAATCATAGTTGCAACTTTAATCATAACTTTTCTTGCAAATATAAAAATGAATAGCAACAAAGTATGTAATACTATCATTGCAACGGCATGCTTTTGCGGAATATTGCAATGTCTTATTCAGTACGGAAATTGTATACACGCACTTGAATATAAAACATTTATCAAAAATAAAGTTAACAGTGCGGTAGGATTTGTAACAATCAACGACGAAGATTATCAAAAAAATCCGTTCTTAGCTTTAGACACTCCCGAATATACCATTATCCGCTCATTATTCGTGTCGGATAAAGACGCAAAAACCATAATAATTCCTAATCTTCAATCAGAAGAGAAGAACAAAAGTTACATAGGATATAATGACGTCGACCATGCCTATAACGACGACCACGCATATATAATTATCCAATCTTTGTATTTTCCTATGAAAAGTAAAGATTGGAACCTCAATGAAATCATACCTTTGCTAAAAAAATTAAAATAAATAAAAAAAAGACTGGAAATTATCTTTTTAGCGTTTATAATAAAATTGTTATCGGATTATTCGGTAACTTTATCGGGACGTAACGCACACGGCGAGTGAAGCGGAGCCGAACTCCAATTAAAACCAAGCTGCGTGA
>CAZOGS010000026.1:0-15219 GCA_964579375.1 uncultured Muribaculaceae bacterium | reverse complement strand
GGTGGACAAGGAAATCCGATAAGTGAAATCGGGTTGGCAATATTCGTAATTGTTCTCGTAGTCATTTTGATTTGCGAGTTGCCTCCGTTTGTTATCAGCATGGCAATTGCTTTTAATATTACTCTCGGGATTATTTTGCTGATGATATCCTTGTATATTACGAAACCTCTTGAATTGTCATCATTTCCGTCAATTATCCTTATCGGAACGATGTTCAGACTTGTAATGTCAATTGCATCAACCCGTTCAATTTTGGCGAAAGGTGAAGCCGGAGATGTAATTGATGCTTTTGCAAAATTCGTAACAGGCGGTAATTTGATTGTAGGATTTGTAATATTTTTGATTATTACGGTTGTACAGTTCATGGTAATTACGAAAGGTGCCGAACGTATCGCAGAAGTATCAGCAAGATTTGCATTGGATGCTATGCCCGGTAAGCAAATGACAATCGACGCCGATTTTAACGCCGGGTTGATTTCTCCGGAAGAAGCGGTTAAAAAGCGTGAAGACTTACAAAGAGAATCAAGTTTGTTCGGTTCTATGGACGGTGCTATGAAATTCGTAAAAGGTGATACCATGGCAGGTATCATCATTACTGTTATAAACATCGTCGGAGGTTTGTTAATCGGTATTTTACAAAACGGTCTTTCTCCCGAAGAAGCTGTTCAAAAATATACAATGTTGACGGTTGGTGACGGTTTGTCAGCACAGTTACCGTCTTTGTTGATGGCAATTTCGGCAGGTATCGTAATGACCCGTTCAACGGCGGCAAGCCCTTCTTTGGGTAAAGATTTGGAAGCTCAAATTTTAAGCAAACCGTTCAGCTTGTTTTTTGCTGCGGGATTTTTGCTTATCATCGGTGTAACTGCTCCATTGACGGGCTTACCGTGGTTCCCGTTTGTATTATATGCCGCAATTATTGCGATTTCCGCATTCTCTGTCTTGGTAAACCAAGACGTACAGGCTCAATTGGGACAATTGGAAAGTGTTCGTCAAAACATGCAAGATTTGGTAAACCCGAACAGAATGTACGAAAGATTGGGTGTCGATGTTTTGAGCTTGCAAGTCGGTTCGGGCTTGCTGATTATTGCCGATCCTGACCAAGAAGGTCAATTGTTGCCTAAGATTGCTGCTTTACGTCAAAGAGTTACGGATGAATTAGGTTTCATCATACCGAACATCCGTATTATGGATTCTTCGGCACTTGATGCAAATGAATATATGATTTCAATCCGTGGTAATACGGTTGCAACGGGGGCTGTTTACCCCGGCAAGAACATGGTTATCGCCGATCAATGGGATTCTTTGGGCAAAGATGTTCCGAAAGATGCTATTGTCGGTATTGACCCGACTTATCAAACTCAAGCTTATTGGTTAAACCCCGATGACTTCGACCCCCGTGACGGTTTGACGCAAGTTGATTCGGTTGACGTTATTGTTACTCACTTGCAGGAAAGTGTCAGAAAATACGTTGATGAAGTTATGACAAAAACCGACGTATTGAAGTTGATGGAACTTGTTAAGAGCCAAGACCCGACTCTCGTAAACGACCTTGTTCCCGCAATTATTTCGACTTCCGACTTGAGAAAGATTTTTGTTAACTTAATCAGAGAAAAAGTTTCGATCAAGGATATTATGTTCATTTTTGAACGTCTTTGTGATTATGCAAGATTTTCAAAAGAACCGGATATCTTGTCGGAACGTTTGAGGGCGGCATTGGGCAGACAAATTTGTTTATCAAACTCTACACAGGATAAGATTTTGTATGCCTTGACACTTTCTTCCGATTGGGAAAAAACATTGGATGATAGCTGTCAACGTACTGAATTGGGCACAATGTTCCTCTTGAATCCGTTACAAGTCCAAGAGCTTATTGAATCTTCCGCTCAAACTCTTATGAGAGCTCACCAAAATATCGGTCGTCAACCTGTAATTCTCTGTTCGCCCCGTATCAGACTTCCTCTGTATCAACTTTTGGAACGTCATATTCCGACAATCGTTGTAATTTCATATTCCGAATTGATAACGGATATTAGGGTTGAAGCGGTTGATACAATCGGTGAATCGTACATTCAAGACTATAACTTCGGAAATAACGGATAATGGAACTTAATCAAAATATTATAAAATCAATAGAATTTACTAAACAAAGGGCTTTTGACATCATTCAAAATACACCTTTGTTCAGCTATAAAGGTTCTGTATCAAAGTTATTGGGCTTAACCGTTGAAGTTAACCTTCCGGGGTTAAAAGTCGGTGATTTGTGCTTTATTGAAACTTATAACGGTGAGAGAAAACCTGCTGAAGTTGTAGCTTTTAAAGGTGAATATGCACAATTACTCTTGTTGTACGACGGTTCGGGAATCGGTCAAGGAGCTTTGGTTACAACAACCGGAAATCCGATAACCGTTCCGATGGGTGATTTTTTGCTCGGAAGAATTATTTCTCCTCTCGGTGAGCCAATTGACGGCAAACCGTTAGATACAACCGATGCAACATGGATGCATATTGATAATCCTCCGCCGGAGGCGTTTGACAGACCGATTATTACGGAGAAGTTTTCTTGCGGTGTTCGTGCGATTGATTCGCTTTTAACACTTGGCGGCGGACAGCGTATGGGACTGTTTGCAGGTTCAGGTGTCGGTAAATCAACGCTTTTGGGCATGATTGCGAGAAATTCCGATGCGGATGTAAACGTAGTTGCTCTGATTGGAGAACGTGGACGGGAAGTTAAAGAGTTTGTTGAAGATTCTTTAGGGCCTGAAGGTATGGCAAAGTCTGTTCTTGTTTGCTCAACAGGCGACCAACCGCCTTTGATTAGACAAAAATGTTTGCATACTGCAACGTCGGTTTGTGAATATTTCCGTGATCAAGGCAAAAAGGTGTTCTTGATGACAGATACCGTAACCCGTTGTGCGATGGCAGGTCGTGAAGTAGGTCTTTCTATCGGTGAACCTCCTACTATGAAAGGTTATCCGCCTTCTATTTTTTCTTGGTTACAAAAAGTTTTAGAACGTGCCGGAAATTCGCCGAAAGGTTCAATTACGGCTTTATACACCGTTCTTATGGAAGGTGATGATATTAATGACCCGATTGTAGATACTGTTCGTGGTATTACGGACGGTCACATTTTCTTGTCAAGAAAAGTTGCCGAAATGAACCATTATCCTGCTATTGACGTTTTAGGAAGTATCAGCCGTCTTTTTTCCGCAATTTGTACTCCCGAACATAAAGCTGCAGCCGCTAAAATGAGAACATTGATGTCTTTGTATCGTGAAAATAAAGATATGATTGACGTTGGTATGTATAACCCCGGAAGCAACCCGAGGCTTGATGTTGCGATTGAATACATGCCTCAAATTAATGCTTTTCTGCAACAAAGAACCTCTGACAGTGTTTCTATGGATACAACTATACAAACTTTAATTGATATGATGAAAAATGTTGAAATTTAAGATAAAAAATGTTATAATACAGTATCTTGAGAGAGTTTTGTAAGAATGAATTTAAGAAAGAAAAAAGAAATAAGTAAATCTCCTATAGATTTATCTAAAAACTTTAAATTGGTAAAAGCTCCAAAAAAGAACAAAAACAAGCTTTTATCAGTTACTGTTTTTTTCTTTTTATGCCTTTCTGTTCTTTTTTCTTCTATGTTTTTTATGGCACAAACAAATGTTGGCAGTGATATAAAATATAATTCGGATATAAATGTTGAAAATCAATTGCCGCCGGATTTTAGAGATGATGATCCTCAATTGGTAGATGTAAATCAAATCGTTTTGCAAAAAAAACGAAGCGAAGGTCGTACATTATCTGAAAAAGATTTTATTAATACAAAACCTGTTGAAGTGCATGTTAATTATCCTCCCAAAGCATCAGTAAAAACTGAAGATGTGAATAAAGTGACTTATAAAGTTAATAAACAAAATTTAAGTGACTTTTTCTCTTCTGCAAAGACAAAAAAAATGACAGAAAATCAGTACGGTCAAGCTGATTATGGTATATCACCTGACATGGGCATTTCTCCTGTAATTCCTCCCTCTGTAGAACCGCCTGCCCATGATATTGAACCTTCGTTGAGTGAACCTGGGGTTCCTCCCTCGATATAATAAAATAGTGTTATTTGAAGATTTAAAATTTTTGTTGAAAACATTATTTGTTTTTTACGGACAAAGGATAATGACTACAGAGCCGACAGTCATTATGATTGTGCCTAATAATTTTTTAGCAAATTGTCCTTCGTGGAAGAATTTTACACCGAACAGTAAATTTACAATTGTTGAAAGTTGGAAAAGTGCAAGAGCGTAGCCTACTTTCATATTTTGAAATACGAAGTTAGTTGAAAGCTGCATAATTGCTAAGCCTGCACATATGATAAGATATTGCGGAATTTGAGGTTTTGTAATCGGCGTGAATTTTTTTCTTGTCAGTAAAATGATTAAAAATGTAAAGAAAGTTCCTGTCCAAGCCCACATCATATATGACATTGTAACACTTGAGAGGAGAATAACTTTTTTCAAGATAACCGCTTCTATGCCTGTTAAAATCAAAGCGGCAAATCTTAGGAGAATATCTTTTCTTTTCAATAATTTCAAGGAAAAACCTTCGGCTTGAGTATCAAAAACGAACCAACTCCCCCAAATTATTAAAAACATACCCAAAATACCGTAAAGACTCGGAATTTCAGCGAGTAAAAATATACCGATAATCAAGCCCACAACGGATTTGTAGGAATTTATGGGACCTAATATAGAGAGTTCGCCCAATTGCAAAGCTTTTACCATACAAGCCCGACCGGTTGCACACAGGGCACCTGCAATAGTTGCATATTTCCAAAAATCAAACGGTACGGATGCCCAATCGAATTGAAAAGCAAACGGGATACAGCATAAGCCCATTATCAAGTATGAATAAAAGCTTGTATACAAAGACGAACCGCTCGTTGACACTTTTTTTTCATACATATTTGCAACGGGATTTGAAAATATTCTTAAAATTATTGCTATTGTTGTTAAAAACATTTTTACCTCTTATTCATTATATTTCAAAATAATTTTATTGTTTGTTAAGTTTTTCGATAAAAACATAAAAATAATTAAAAATCTTGTTTTATTTTTTTGAAAAAATGGTATTATTTTGTTAAATAAGTTTTATAAGAGGTAAAAATATGGGAAATTTAGTTAAAGTAATATTACTTGTTGCAATTGGATACGGTATTTATTGGGTTTATGAAAATGTAGATTTTGCAAGTTTGATTGGTGAATCCAAGCAAAAAATCAAGCAGGAAAAAACGATACAAAGAGTAACAAACGGACGTCAGCAAACATACGATGATGCAAGAGAAGTCACGGATATTAAACATTAATATCAACGAAGTTTGGATTATTTTGTAGAATTTGAACGGGAATAGAATGAAATTAAATCTTTCAAAAAATATTTGCGGATTAATTACCGTTATATTTGCGGTGTTTTTTTGTTTGCAAGTTGATGCCATAGAAAATCAGACCGCTTCAATCGGAATTGATTTGATAAAAGATAAGATGCGTACTTTTCATAACGGTACGTACGTTTATAATGTCAGTTCTCCTTCGGTTTCTGTTCCGATTGGCTCTGAAATCATAAAAATTAATGATATTAATATCAAGAAAAAATCTTTGACTGAAATTAAACAGCTGATTGAGGGAAAAGAAGGAACACAAGTTTCTTTATATGTTAAAAAGCCCGATAAAACTAAGCAAACTTATACTTTGACAAGAACAGTTACAACTCTTCCGAAAAAGCAAGTTGACGAACGATTTGATATCCATTGGAAGCAGGTAGTTCCGACGGATGCTGAAATTTGTGACGATATTCCTAACGAAGTTTTGCAAAAGCTCAGTTATAATTATATGAGTTATTTAAAATATTGGAGCGAAAGAAAAACTTTATTTACGAACGGGTACAATGCTTGTTTGTCTTATCAGCCAAATGAACAAAACTTTTGTCTTATGAATTTGGTAAACAGAGAAATCGAGAAAACAAAAAATGACAGATATGCCGAAATTCAAGCTATGATGGCTCAGCAACAAGCTATCTATCATCACGAAAATATGATGAATCAAATAAGAACGGAAAATGAATTAAATAATATTAATAATTCAATTCGAAATATAAATAACAATTTGAAAAAATAATGTATTTTTCCAATAAAAAAGACCTCAAACGAGGTCTTTTTTTTGTTTTTCTTTCTTGAATTATGCGTTGACCGTTTCCGTGTCAAAAATATCAATAAAGTCAAATTTGTTGACATCAAATACGCCCTTATCAGTGATTTTAAGGTCGGGAATTACCGAAAGTGAAAGGAATGCCATTGTCATAAACGGATCATCCAAGGCACATCCGATTTTTTTCACGCCATCTTTTAATTCATGGCATTGTTGAAGTACAGTTTCGAAAGGTTGATCTGACATCAAGCCAGCAATCGGCAACGGTAATTTAGAAACGACTTCGCCGTTATTTACGATAACCTTACCGCCTTGTGATTTAACAAGTTCAATTGCAGCCATTTCCATATCTGCATCGTTTGTTCCGATAACAATCATGTTGTGAGCATCGTGAGCAACTGTTGATGCGATTGCACCTGATTTTAAGCCGAAACCTTTGATAAATCCTTTACCGATATTTCCTGTTGCTTTGTGACGTTCAAATACCATAATTTTGAGTACATCATTTTCAACATCTGATTCTGCAAAACCGTCAACAACTTTGATTTTCGTATTTACGCTTTTTGTTAACAATGTTCCGGGGACAACTTGCATTGCTCTTACCGTATCTGATTTTGCGGGAATTTTGAAGTCATCGTGTTCAATCCATTTTACGTTTACAGAACCACGAAGTTTTGGTACTTCATTTTTTTCAATACTGCAAATCAATTTGCCGTTTTCCGCAACGACTTCACCGCTTTTGATAACCAACGAAGGTTTAAAATCTTTAAGATTGTCAAATACAAGCATGTGAGCTCTATAACCTGGAGCAATCGCACCTATGTCATTCAATCCGAAGTATTCAGCAGTGTTGATTGATGCGACTTTGATTGCTGTAATCGGGTCAACGCCTGCTTCTACAGCTTGTCTTACCATATCGTTGATATGACCTTTTAAATCGGTCGGGTGTCTGTCATCGGTAACGAAGAGGCAACGTTTTGTGTTTTTTGTTTTTAAAACAGGAATTAACGGTTGCAAATCTTTTGCGGCGGAGCCTTCTCTAATCATGATGTACATACCAAGACCTAATTTTTCGGTTGCTTCTTCGGGAGTTGTACATTCGTGATCGGACATAACACCTGCAGCTACGTATCCGCAAAGATTTTTGCCGGAAAGTCCGGGGGCGTGACCGTCAATTTTTTTGTGTTTCGCAAGACCTAATTTTAATTTTGCCATAACTTCCTTATCGCAATTTAAAACTCCGGGGAAGTTCATCATTTCAGCTACACCCAAAATTCCGGGAGCATCCATCAAAAGTGACAAATCATAGCTTGTAAGTTCAAAACCTGATGTTTCCGAATTGGTTGCGGGAACGCAAGACGGGAGCATCATATCAACCTGCAAAGGAAGATTTTTGCAAGCCTCTCTCATAAAACTTATACCATGCAAACCGAATACGTTTGAAATTTCGTGCGGGTCAGCAATTACCGTAACCGTTCCTTCGGGAACGACTGCTTTTGCAAATTCTTTAGGCAAACACATTGAGCTTTCAATGTGAACGTGTCCGTCAATGAAAGCGGGAGTTACGTATGCTCCGTTAACATCTATTTCCTTTTCGCCTTTGTAATCATCGCCCATACCTGCGATACGACCTTCGTATATGGCGATATCCATCTTTTTTATTTCGTCGTTGAAAACATTTACGACATTTGCATTTCTGATAACTAAATCAGCAGGTACTTCACCCTTTGCAACTCTTATAAGTTTTTCTGCGTCCATAATTTCTCCTGTTTAACACAACATCTTTTGAATATATAATAACATGGAAAATTTTAAAAAATAACAATTTTATGTTAAAATCCTCTTGAAAAACGGTGAAATTATGAAAAAGATAGAAATTTACGATACAACATTGCGTGACGGTGCACAATCAGAGGGAATAAATTTTTCCACATCCGATAAGTTAAAAATTGTGAAATTGCTTGATGAAGCAGGAATTGATTATATTGAAGCAGGTTGGCCCGGAGCAAATCCGAAAGATGTTGAAGTTTTCGCCGATTTGAAAAAATTAAATCTCAAACACTCTAAAATTACGGCTTTTGGCTGTACCCGAAAACCTAACATTAAACCTGAAGAAGATAAAATCCTTGAAATGCTTCTTTCTGCGGATACGGAAATTATTACAATTTTCGGAAAAACATGGGATTTTCACGTTGAACACGCACTTTGTACCACTTTGGAAGAAAATCTTTTGATGATTTCTGACAGTATAAAATACTTGTTATCAAAAGGCAAACGGGTATTTTTCGATGCCGAACACTTTTTTGACGGTTATAAACATAACCCCGAATATGCTTTAAATTGCGTAAAAATCGCTTATGAAGCAGGTGCGGAAAGAATTATCCTTTGCGATACAAACGGCGGCTGTTTAAATGGTGAAATTTTTGAAATAACTAAAAAAGTATTTGATGAAAATCAAGGAATACAATTAGGCGTTCACGTTCATAACGATAGCGATTTAGCTGTTGCAAATTCACTTGCTGCGGTTGATGCGGGAGCAATTCAAGTTCAAGGAACAATAAACGGTTACGGCGAAAGATGCGGAAATGCTAATCTTTGCTCAATTATTCCCAATTTGCAACTTAAAAAAGGGTATGACGTAATTGGTGAAAAAATAGAGATGTTAACGTTTTTGTCCAATAACGTTGCGGAAATTTCAAATGTTGTTGTTCCTTCAAATTCTTCATACGTCGGAATAAGTGCTTTTGCACATAAAGCTGGCATCCACGCAAGCGGTGTCCGTAAAAATTCACAAACTTATGAACATATATCCCCCGAAGTTGTCGGTAACAGACGGAAAATTTTGATTTCAGATCAAGCCGGTACGGCATCTTTAAAAGAAAAACTACAAAATCTCAGAATTGTTAAAAACTTGCAAGACTCTGATTTTCCGAAAATCATTGATCGTATTAAAAAACTTGAATGGAAAGGCTTTGCTTTTGAAGGAGCGGAGGCTTCATTTGAGCTTTTAATCATTAAAACATTGGGGCAACTTCCCGATTTCTTCTCCGTTTCGGGATTTAGAGTCATCGGTGATACTTTTTTGGGCGAAAAAAATCATAACATAATTACCGAAGCATCTGTTAAAGTTAAAATTGATGACCATAATATCCACACTGTTGCGGAAGGTGAAGGTCCGGTCAACGCTCTTGATACGGCACTTAAAAAGGCAATCATTGAATTTTATCCCGAAATTTTAAAATATAAATTATGCGACTACAAAGTTCGTATTCTCGACAGTAAAGACGGTACTGCGGCAACCGTTCGTGTAAATGTCGAAACTACGGACGGGACAAACAAATGGGATACCGTCGGAGTCAGCGAAGACATCATTGAAGCTTCTTATATGGCAATTACGGACAGCATAATGTACGGATTGATTTTGCATAATCCCGATTGTTTGTAATTAAAATTAATTTAGCCTTTGACAGCTCCGTCATTATGACCGGAGATGAAGTATCTTTGCATAGCAAGGAAAAATATTAAAATCGGAATGATTGAGATTATTGAGCCTGCGGCGATGTATCTCCAATTTGCACTGAACATTCCTTGCAAATCGTTTATTCCGACAGGGAGGGTGTAAAGTGATTTGTCTGTCAAAACAATACTCGGCCAAAGAAATTCTCCCCAAGAACCGATGAATGTAAATACAGCAAGAACGGCACAAGTCGGAGCTACACAAGGCAGAAGAATTTTTTGCCAAATTTGAAAAATATTACAGCCGTCCGCAAAAGCCGCTTCTTCAAGTTCTTTTGGAACTGCCATAAAGGCTTGCCTCATTAAGAAAATACCGAATGCGTTTACCGCAAAAGGCAATATTAATCCAACATATCCCGCAAAATGTGAAACGGAATCAACCATATTCAGTTTTAGAACAATAAGGTATATAGGTAACATAATTGCCTGAAAAGGAACCATAATCGTTGCCAAAATAAGATAAAAAATTAAATTTTTGCCCTTAAAATTCATCCTTGCCAAAGGGTATGCCGCAAGAGCCGAAAAAATCACGTTTAATATAACCGTAAATCCGGCAACAATTAAACTGTTTAGAAAATATCCGATGAAATCGATTTGATACCAAACTCCGACGAAATTTTCAAATGTCGGAAATTTCGGAATAAATTCCGGCGGATATTGAAAAATATTTTCACTTTGACCTTTTAAAGCGGTTGATAACAGCCACAAAAAAGGAAATATCGACAATATCGATACCGTTATTAAAATCAAATGCGATAAAAAACCTTTTGTGTTTTTGTTCATTACGGCTCGTACTTTCCTTTTTCAAAAACTAAAATATTTAGTGCCGAGAAAATCATAACAATTATCAACAAAATAACAGAAGCAGCCGAAGCCATTGATAAATCAAGGTTTTCGAATGCTCGTTCATAAATATAATAAACAATGGTTTTTGTCGAATTTAGCGGGCCGCCACGAGTCATAACATAAATTTCCGCAAAAACTTTTAGTGCGGATATTGTAGAAACTGTAACGACGAGGGCAATAGTCGGCATAAGGTACGGAATTGTTACGTTTAAATGTTTTTGAATTAATCCCGCTCCGTCGACTTCAGCCGCTTCAAGCAAATCTTTCGGAGCACCGATTAAGGCTGAAAGGTAAATCATCATGTAATAACCGATACCTTTATAAATCGTTACAATTATGACCGACCAAATTGCAACATCCGGAGATGTCAGCCAATCAATCGGCTGAATTTTAAACAACTCCGCAAAATAATTTAAAATCCCCTGTGTTGCATATAACCATTTAAAAGCAATTGCGACAACAACTATCGAGATAATTACAGGTAAATAAATCAAAATTTTGTACAGATTAAGACATCTTATTTTTTGATTGATTAAAATTGCCAAAACAAGCGGAACAGTGGCTAAAATAGGAACTGCACCGATTACGTATAAAAAAGTATTCCAAATAACTTTGTAAAATTCTTTTGACTTTAAAAGTGCGGTATAATTTTCAAAACCTGCAAAAGCAGGTGCATACAAATTCGTCGAATAATCCTTAAAGCTTATCACAACAGTTTCAATGAACGGAATGAAAAAAAACATTATCAAAATAACTGCGGCAGGCAGTATGAACAAATATGGAACATATTTTTTATAATATCCGTACATATTTCAAGTATAGAATAACCTTTTAAAATCGGCAAATTTGTTATTAAAATAAAAATATTTTTTCATGACCGAGTGTTTTTGTTATAATTGGAATGAAGTAGGAGTGAATTATGCAAATTAAGGCGGAAAACCTTGTTAAAATATATGGCGATAGAACAGTCGTCGACCATAACAGTTTTACTGTTAATAAGTCGGAAGTTGTCGGACTTTTAGGACCTAACGGAGCAGGAAAAACAACAACATTCTATATGGTCGTCGGACTTGTAAAACCCAATGGAGGTAAGGTTTTTCTTGATAATAACGACCTTACTGATTTAACAATGGATAAACGTGCCAAAATGGGTATCGGATACCTTCCTCAAGAATCTTCAATTTTCAGAAAATTGACTGTAGAAGAAAACATAAGACTTGTACTTGAAATTAATGATAAATTAACTCCCGATGAAAAAGAGGATAAACTTGAAGTGTTGCTTGAAGAATTTGGTATTAAAAAACTCAGAAATACCGATGCGGTAGCTCTTTCCGGAGGAGAAAGACGTCGGGCGGAACTTGCAAGAGCATTGGCGGCAAGTCCGGAATTTATTCTTTTGGATGAACCTTTTACGGGTATTGACCCTATCGCTATCGGTGAAATTAAAGATAACATCCGAAGGTTGTCCGAAGAAAAAGGTTTAGGCGTTTTGATTACCGACCACAATCCGAAAGCAACTCTTTCCATTACCGATAGAGCTTATATTATATTTGACGGCAAAATTAAAATTCAAGGTTCAAGTGCAGAAGTTGCCGAAAACCCTGTTGCTAAACAATTCTATCTCGGAAAGGATTTCAGTCTTTAATGTTTAAAATCAAAATTATAGACAGATATCTCTTTTCGCAAGTTTTTAAAGCCACTTTGGTCTGTATTTTGCTGTTCGGAATTATTTGGATTGCTCCGGAAACATTGATGAAAACGGTTCAAAGAGTTATGAATGGTGAATATACTCTTGCTTTCGGAATAAATGTATTGTTGTGCGAAATTCCGAAAATATTGGCAAACGCTCTTTCTGTCGGTGTTTTCTTGGGAACTTTGTTTACGTTTGATAAATTAAGTAAAGATTCCGAAGTTACGATTTTGCGGGCATGCGGGGCATCTTTTAACCGTATTATTGCATCGCTTCTCGTATTAGGTGTTTTTACTTCTGTTCTTGTATTTTTCGTTCGTGACAGATTAATACCGTTTACTGAATGTACGTACAGTTTGAAGAGAAAAGCTTCTACAAAGGTAACTCACTTTGTTTTTCCGACAAAAAATAATGAAGACAAAATGGAAAAAATCATCATTGTCCCCGAGTTTGTTAATTATTCAATCAATGATGTCGTCGTTTTTGACTTTAATACCGAGCTTGAAAAGACGGGCGGCAGTTTGTTAAGCTCTATCAAGACAACTGATTTTGTGAGATTTAATGAACGGGACAATACTTGGAGAATAAATGAGGCAACGGTTTACAATATTTCAGAAGACGGAATTTATCATGAAGTCGGAAAAGAACGTGGTACGGTTATTTTAGACGGAGAAAGAGGACGTAATGCGTATGAATTAATGAAATCATCCGTAAAACGTGACAGAGAAATGACAAATGATGAAATTAAGCATTATATCAGGCTTTTGAAAAAAGAATCAATGGACGATGAATACCGCTCAATGTTACATAAATACTTGAGTCGTCTTTCGCAAGTTTTGATGACAGTTTTATTTGTTGTTTTCGGTGCACTGTTAGGTTTTTCAAAACCGAGAGAACAAAGGCTCATCGGCTTTACGCTTGCGGTATTGACAATATTTTTATATTACATAACGATGCCGTTTCTTGATTTAATGGCTGAAAAGGGCGTATTACCTCCTGTTATATCTGCGTTTCTTGCACCTGCACTTTTGCTCGTTGCGATTTTGGTTCTAAAAAAACATAAAGATTTATAATTATAAGGATTTTTGTTAATGAAAAAACTTTTTTTTATAACAGTTGTTTTGATGTCGGCTTTATTGACGGTAGAAGCTTCGGAAAATATTGCCAATCAAGATAAAAAGAGTTTAAAAAAACAGGCTCAGAAACAACAATTTACGACCCCGAAAACAGAACGTGGCAGTTTAGAAAAGATTAAAAAACAAGAAGTGAAAGTTGAACCCGATGTCACATCTGCTTACGTTGACGGGATTTATACAATAAAAATCAATACCTCAAAATTAAACGGAGAGTTAAAACCTCACTATGTGGTTAACTTAACGACAAATAAAGATGTTATGGATGAAACAGGGGCAAGATTGGTTATAAATGCAGGATTTTTTGACCCGAAAAATCATCAAACATCTTCTTTTTTGACAAAAGACGGTAAATTAATTCTCAATCCGAATAACAATAAAAATTTGATTAATAATAAGCACTTGCAGCCGTATTTGGATAAAATTTTCAACCGAAGTGAGCTTCGTGTCTTGAAAAATGTTGAAAAAGGTAATTTAAAATACGATATTGCCTTGCATAATGATGCAATTCCGCAAGGGTATGAGCTTGTTCATGCAATTCAGGGCGGGCCGGGGCTTGTTCCCGATTTAAGACTCGAAGAAGAATTTTTTGTTTTGACAAGACCCGACGGAACAATCGAACAGCGTTCATCTTCTTTATCAAAGTATGCAAGGACTCTCGTCGGTATCAAAGATAACGATGTGTATTTTGTAGTTGCAACAAACGAACACCCGATTTCTCTTCCTGAAGCTTCCGATATTATGAAGGCGGCAGGCTTTGAAAAAGCAATGGCATACGACGGAGGAGGCTCGGTTTCTTTGGATTTCAGAGATGATAATATCCACGTCGTTTCGGAAAAAAATCAAGTCGGAAGACCGTTAAAGTCTTTTTGGATTATTACTGACGGGGAAAAACCTCAAGAACCTCACGATTACTTTTTGCAAGCTCCCGCAACAATGATGAATACGGAAGAGTAAAATGAATTTTTGATTTGTAATATTTAATTTATCGTTATATAAAAAAAGAACCGCTCTTTCGAACGGTTCTTTTAATTTTTGACTTATCTGAAAATTAGTCGTCAGCGTGTCCTGCTGTTCCGAGAACGTCACGCATTTTGTGCATAACCATTTCTTTAACAGCTGTTCTGCCGGGTCCCATATATTCTCTCGGGTCAAATTTTTCAGGATGTTCAATGAAGAATTCTCTGATTGTTGAAGTCATTGCCAATCTCAAATCTGTATCGATGTTGATTTTAGCTACACCGTGCTTGGAAGCATAGTTAAGCATATCTTCCGGAACACCTTGTGCATCAGGCAAGTTGCCGCCGAATTTGTTGCATTTTTCAACAAATTCTTTAGGAACTGATGATGAACCGTGAAGAACAATCGGATAATCACCGAAGCCTGCTTCTTTAAGAGCATCTTTGATTTCTTTCAATCTGTCGAAGTCCAATTTAGCTTCGCCTTTGAATTTGTATGCACCGTGTGAAGTACCGATAGCGATTGCGAGAGAATCACAACCTGTTTGCTTTACAAATTCAACTGCTTCTTTAACGTTAGTATATTTTGCATCTTTGTCAGATACTTTAACGTCATCTTCAACACCAGCCAATTTACCGAGTTCAGCTTCTACTGAAACTCCTCTTTCGTGAGCGTATTCAACAACTTTTTTAGTTACTGCAACGTTTTCTTCGAAAGAAAATCTTGAACCGTCAATCATAACTGATGAGAAACCACCGTCGATACATGCTTTACAAATTTCAAAGTCAGCACCGTGGTCTAAGTGAAGAGCAATCGGAACTGTAGTTGTTGCGAGTGCAGCTTCTACCAATTTAATCAAATAAGTTTGGTT